>DATCWO010000090.1:0-4751 GCA_036566325.1 Burkholderiales bacterium
GTAACGAACAGCTTGCGATAGACGCGGCCGCCGTTAGCCGTCTCGTTCAACTTATCCTGATAAACGACCTTGACTGCCACATCGCGGCCGGCGAACTCGTCATGGCACAGGAACACCTCGCTCGTGGCGCCCTGGCCGAGCTTATGCGCGACTTCGTACTTGCCGATGCGGTCCATGGAGGGGAGGCAGGAAATCACAAGCGGGTTCGCCGAACCGCCGCTCGCCGGCGCGAACAGACCGATGTAGGAACCTTGGTCTCTGTGTACCGCTGCGGGCGGTCCCGCTCAAGCCCGCGATGAAGGGAAATCAGGCAAGTTCCGCACGGGCGCGCAGAATGGCGGCGCGCACTTGCGCGGGAGCGGTCGCGCCGAGATGATTGCGGGCAGCGAGCGAACCTTCGATGGTGAGGACCTGATACACGTCCTGATCGATGGTCGGCGCGAACTGCTGCAATTCCGCGAGCGGCAGGTCGGCCAGATCGCAGCCGCGCGCTTCGGCGGCGCGCACGGCACGCGCGACAGCTTCGTGCGCATCGCGGAAAGGCGTGCCGCGCTTGACCAGATAGTCGGCCAGATCAGTGGCCGTCGCGAATCCCTCCTGCGCCGCGGCGCGCATCGCTGCGGCCTGTGGTGCAATCCCCGGCACCATTTCGGCGAAGATCGCCAGCGTATCGACCAGCGTGTCGATCGTGTCGAACAGCGGCTCTTTGTCTTCCTGATTGTCCTTGTTGTAGGCGAGCGGTTGCGCCTTCATCAGCATGAGCAGACCCATGAGATGGCCGACGACACGGCCCGTCTTGCCGCGCGCCAGTTCGGGCACATCGGGATTTTTTTTCTGCGGCATGATCGACGAGCCGGTGCAAAAGCGATCAGGCAGCGTGATGAAGCCGAAACGCGGGCTCATCCACACGATCAACTCTTCGCAGAAGCGCGAGAGGTGAATCATGATCAGTGAAGCGGCGGCGCAAAATTCGATGGCGAAGTCGCGATCCGATACCGCATCGAGCGAGTTCTCGCACACCCCGTCGAAGCCCAGTTCGCGCGCAACGTATTCGCGATCGATGGCGAACGAGGTGCCGGCCAACGCTGCCGCGCCCAGCGGCAAACGGTTCACCCGCTTGCGACAGTCGGCCAGTCGTGCACGATCGCGCTTGAGCATTTCGTAATACGCCAGCAGGTGATGGCCGAATGTCACCGGCTGCGCGACCTGCAGATGGGTGAAGCCGGGCATCACCGTGTCCGCATGGCGCTCGGCCAGATCCACCAGTGCGCGTTGCAATGCGACGATGAGCGAACTGATGTCGTCGATCGCTTCGCGCATGTACAGGCGAATGTCGGTGGCGACCTGATCGTTGCGCGAGCGGCCGGTGTGCAAACGCTTGCCCGCATCGCCAACCAGCGCGGTCAGACGGCGCTCGATATTGAGATGCACGTCTTCCGCGTCGAGCGACCACTCGAACTGCCCGGCGGTGATTTCGTCGCGTATGGCAGCGAGGCCGCGTTCGATGTCGGCCAGGTCCGCCGCCGTGATGATGCCCGTCGCGGTCAGCATTTTCGCGTGCGCAAGCGAGCCGGCGATATCGTGCAACGCCAGTCGCTTGTCGAAAAAGACCGAGCCCGTGTAACGCTTCACGCGTTCGTCCACGGCTTCGCTGAACCGACCCGACCAGGTCTGGGTGGCGTGATGGTTTTCCTTCGGACCGGGCATCGTTGCTTGTAAAAAGAGAAATGGGGTTCGAGAATCGGCGCACGGCGCGATGTTCAAAACGCGCTGTTATGCCAACGACTTGTGCCGATTCTAAGACAAAAGCACTGCCGCTCGCCCGACCTTTTTGACTGCGTGGCTCACGCGCGCCCATGCGTCGCGATGCGGCACGCGTCGAACCCGGCACGCTGAGGCGGCATGGCGCAGGCATCCTACGCGACGATTCCCGAGACCCTGCCCGATCTGCGCAATCTGGGGGTGTTGGCGCGCATTCTCATTGCGGTGAACGGCACGGCTTTCTTCGTCGCGACGGTCGGTGCCGATCATTTCGCCAAACTGGTCGAGCGCATGCTCGAGATCGCGTTGACCGTGGAACCGGTGCTCATCGCAGTGTTGGTGTGCTTGTGGGTGCTCAACCCGGTCCTGCAGCGTTTGCGGTACTGGCGCGGCCTGGCGCTGATCGCCGGCATTGTGGTGCTGCTGACCGCAGGCGTGCAGCAGTTCATTGCCAGCGTGGATGCGTCGCCGCAAGCCTTCATTCGCGGCGTGGCCTATGCATTACTCGCGACCGGGCTGCTCGCCGGTTACTTCCATCTGCGCCAGCGCGCCTTCTCGCCAGCGTTGTCCGAGGCGCGCCTGCAGGCGCTGCAGGCACGCATTCGCCCGCACTTTCTGTTCAATACCCTGAATGCGGTGCTTTCACTGATACGCAAGGACGCGCGTCGCGCGGAAACCGCGCTGGAAGATCTGGCCGAGCTTTATCGGGTGGTGATGGCCGACAACAAACAGCTCATTCCACTGGAGCGCGAACTGGGGCTTACACGCCAATATCTCAACCTGGAACAGTTGCGACTCGGCTCGCGTTTGCTGATCGACTGGCACATCGACAAAGCGCCGAACGATGCACTGGTGCCGCCGCTGTTGTTGCAGCCGCTGGTCGAAAACGCCGTCTATCACGGCATTGAACCGGGTATCGGCCCGGGCACGATCGAAATTGCGATCGCACGGTATCGCGATCGCATTCACGTGCGCTTGCGCAATCCCTATCACCCGGATCATCAGCATCGACAGGGCAACCGCATGGCATTGGCGAATATTCGCGAGCGCCTGGCGTTGCACTTCGATGTGGAAGCGGTGCTCGAATCGGGCGTGCGCGGCGATGCGTTCGAAATCAAGATTTCGCTGCCGTACAAGAAAGAAAGCGAACACTCGCAGTCGCTCACCCTCGGCCCGCTCACCTTGGCGCCGTTGACGAAGGCGCCGCGATCATGAGCGCGCTGCGCCTGATGGTGGTGGACGACGAAGCGCCGGCGCGCGACCGCTTGAAAGAAGTGCTGGGCGATCTGGCCGGCACTGTGCCGCATGTGGTCGTGGCCGAGGCCGCCAACGGGCCGGCGGCGCTGGCATTCCTGCAGCAGCATGCGGTCGATATCGTGCTCGTCGACATTCACATGCCGCAGATGAGCGGCATCGAATTTGCGCGGCATGTGCTGCGCATGGAAACGCCGCCCGGCATTATTTTCGTAACGGCGCACGATCAGCATGCAGTGCATGCGTTCGAAGTGAACGCGCTCGACTATTTGTTGAAACCGGTGCGGGCGGCGCGGTTGCACACGGCGTTGCATAAAGCGCGTATGGCCACGCAGGAACAGTTACAGAGTGTGGCAGCCGCTGCCGGCGAGGGCGCGCGCCGTTTTTTGTCGGTGAGCGAGCGCGGCCGGATTCAACTCATTCCGCTGACGGAGGTGCTGTATCTCAAGGCAGAACTCAAATATGTCACGGTCCGCACGCGCGAGCGCGAGTACTTGCTCGAAGAATCGCTGACTCGCCTTGAGCAGGAATTCGCCGATGTGTTCGTCCGCGTGCACCGCTCCTGCCTGGTTGCGCGCCAGCATTTGCGTGGCTGCGAACGCACCACCGACCCGGACGGCGAAGGCGCCGGCTGGGCGGTGTTGCTCGACGGCTGCGACGAGAAACTGCCGGTCAGCCGGCGGCAGTGGCCGTTGCTGAAGACATTGGTGAACGGTCGCTGACGGCGCCGCAGAGAGTTAAGAGAAACACAAAATCTTTAACCACCAAGACCCAAGCTTCTGAATCGCTGTGCTTAGTGTCTTGGTGGTTAAGATGTTCCCCGCGCCTCTGTGTGCGGAGGGTTAGCCCGAGTTGCGCAAACCTGCCGCGATGCCGTTGATGGTGCGATGGATGCCACGGTGGATCCGTTCATCGCTCTTGCCGGAACGATGGCGGCGCAGCAATTCCACTTGCAAGTGATTGAGCGGGTCGATGTACGGCACGCGGTTGCGGATGGAGCGCGCGAGTGACGGGTTGCAGGCGAGCAATTCACGCTGGCCGTTGATGTCCAGCAACGCCTTGTATGTCCACTTCCATTCTTCCGAAATGCGGTTGAACACCTTCTCCCGCAATTTCTTGTCGGGCACCAGCGCCGCATAGCGCGACGCAATGGCGAGATCCGTTTTCGCCATCACCATATCGACGTTAGAAATCAGCGTCTGGAAGAAGGGCCAGCGTTTGTACATGCGCTTGAGCAGGGCAGGGCCTTTCTGCGGCTCGGCTTGCAGGTATGCGCGCACGGCGGAGCCGAAGCCATACCAACCCGGCAGCAGCACGCGGCTTTGTGCCCAGCTGAATACCCACGGAATGGCGCGCAGATCCTCGATACGGCTCGACGATTTGCGCGAAGCCGGTCGGCTGCCGATTTTCAGTTCCGAGATTTCGCTGATCGGGGTGGCGGCACGGAAATAATCGTTGAAGCCGGGCGTTTCATAGACCAGCGAGCGATAGGCGCGATAAGCATGCTCGGACAGGATGTCCATCACCGCGCGGAAATGCTCGGTCTCGCCGCTCGCTTCCATTTCCAGCAGGGTGGCTTCCATGGTCGCAGCGACGATGGTTTCGAGATTGCGTCGGCCGATTTCGCGGTTGGAATATTTGCTGGCGATCACTTCGCCCTGCTCGGTGATGCGAATCTGCCCCGATACTGCCCCGGTTGGCTGCGCCAGAATTGCTTCGTAGGTCGGGCCGCCGCC
>DATCWO010000264.1:0-4782 GCA_036566325.1 Burkholderiales bacterium
GCCGAGCCTTTCGAGAACTTTTTGGCTAAAGCAGAATTTAAGCCGATGGCTTAGCTTGCGAGGCTAAACCCCTGATGCTATTTTCGTTGCCTCCGGTCCACATCCCAAGGATTTGCAGTGGGAAATCGATTTAAGACAAAAACTAAATGGTTCGCCGGCTCGCTGCTGCTGCTATCCCCAGCGCTAGTTGCGGCAGCCGGGTTGGGCAAACTCAGCGTGTTATCGGCGCTCGGCCAGCCGCTGAAAGTGGAAATCGATGTCGTGGCCTTGCAAAAGGGCGAAAGCGATTCGCTTAATGCACGCATCGCGTCGGCAGATGCTTTTCGGCAGGCCGGCGTCGAATATGGCGCCGTCATTCCGCAAATCCGTGCCGCGGTCGAACACCGCAACGACGGCCGCGCCATCATCTCGCTCAAGAGTCAGCAGCCGATCGACGAGCCTTTCGTCGATGTGCTGGTTGAGTTGAATTCCGCCAGCGGACGGCTGGTCCGCCAGTACACTTTCCTGCTCGACCCGGTTGGCTACAAGGGGCCCGAGCCGATTGTTGCCACCCCGAGCACTGTTGCCCAGCCCCAAGCAGCCCCTACGCAACCGGCGCCACTGGCTACCCCGATTGAGACCGCCCCGGCCGCTGCCGCGACTGCCAAGCCCGCCTCTCCCACTGCGTCTGCGCCGACTCCGGCACCGATAGCGGCGGAAACGACACCCGCTAAGTCGGCAGACACCACCAACTACAAAGTGAGGCAGGGCGATACGCTGACGGAAATAGCGCTGGCGCATAAGCCGCAGGATGTGAGCCTGCAGCAGATGCTGGTGGCGTTGCATCGCGCCAACGAGGACGCGTTCATCAAGAAGAACATGAACCTGGTGCGCGTCGGCAAGATTCTGCGCATCCCGGACGCGGCCACTGTGAGCCAGGTTGAGCAGAGCGAAGCCGTTCGGGTCGTCAACACCCAGACCCGCGAATTTGCTGCCTATCGTACGCAGCTTGCTGAAGCCGTGGCCGCTGCGCCCGAAGCGAGTCAGGCGGGTCAACAACAGGCTTCCGGCCGCATCACCACGCAGGTTGAAGACAAACCCGCCACAGCGGCGCCGACGGACGAGTTGCGCCTGTCCAAAGCCACGGAAGGTAAAGGGGCGGCCGCAGCCGGCGTCGCGACCGCGGATGACGTGGCGGCGCGCGAGCAGGCGCTAAGCGAAGCGAATACTCGCGTTGCGGATCTGGAACGCAATCTGAATGATTTGCAGAAGCTGCTCGAACTGAAGAATCAGCAACTGGCGCAACTGCAGAATCAGGCGCAGCCGCAAGCGGCGGCACCTGCGTCACCTACCCCGCAAGCCGAAGCTGCGACCGATGCTGCCGCACCGGCCGCGGAAGTGCCTGTGGCCACCCCGTCGAGCGCGGAAGCGAACGTCCAAGCGCCTGCTGCGGATCAGGTTAAGGAGCCGACAGGTGAGGCAGCTACGCCGGTAGCGAAGCCCGAGCCTAAAGCTAAGGCGAAGCCGGCTGCGAAACCCGCTCCGGCGCCGCAGCCCGAACCGAGCTTCGTCGATACGCTGCTGGAAGACCCAATGCTCCTTGCCGGCGGAGGCGGTGCTGTCATCGCCCTGTTGCTTGGCTTGCTGGTCTGGCGTCGCAAACGCAGCGCTTCACTCGACAATAGCCTGATCGGCATGACGACGACCGATTCGAGCTCGGTATTCGGTACGACGGGCGGTCGCAACGTCGATACCGGCGCGAGCGGTCTGCAAACCGATTTCAGCCAGAGCGCCATTGGTTCGATCGACACCGAAGAGGTCGATCCGGTCGCCGAAGCCGATGTGTATATGGCCTACGGGCGTGATGCGCAGGCCGAAGAAATTCTGAAGGAAGCGCTGCAGAAAGATCCCAGCCGGCAGGCCGTGCGTGTGAAACTGCTGGAAATCTATGCCTCTCGCAAAGATCTCAAGGCGTTCGAAACGACCGCAAGCGAGATCTACACCGCTACAGGTGGCCAGGGCAGCGATTGGGACAAAGCAGTGTCGCTGGGGCGTTCCATCGATCCGAGCAATCCAATGTACGGCGCGCCGCAAGCAGTGGCCGCCGCACCGGCTGCGAACATCGCGGCGGAGCCCGCCCATGAGTCGATGGTGGAGAAGACCGAGGCGCCGCACGCCGCGCCCTTGCTCGATCTCGATCTGGACAGTGGCGCCGCAGTGCAACCCGCCACGCCCGATATTGCGTTCGAGTCGAACGTTTCGCAGGCGCTGGACCTGGACCTGGATCTGAACCTTGGCAGCGAACCGTCGACGCCGGCTACGACCGAGGAGCCGGCGGATTTCTCTCCCAGCGGCACCTTCATCATGGATGCCGAAACGAAGAAAGCGGTTAGCGAACTGGGTGAGTCGCAGTCGCTCGATATCGATCTGGGTGCGCCAACGCTGGAACCTAGGGACGCCAAATCGAATCTGGGCCTGGCGATGGATTTCAAGTTGGATGAGCCCACTATCGAACAGCCGAAGGCCGATGTGCCGGCTGTCGATCTCAGTGGCCTCAGCCTCGATTTGAACGAAGGCAGCGGGCAGGGCACCGACTCAAGCTGGCAGGAAGTGGCAACCAAGCTGGATCTGGCCAAAGCCTATGAGGAAATGGGTGACAAAGACGGTGCCCGCGAGTTGCTCAACGAAGTCCTCAAGGAAGGAGATAACGCGCAGCAGGAACAGGCGCGTACCATGCTGGCAGCGATTCGTTAAAATTTCTGCCCCTTTCCCTTGCGAAGGCCGCATTTGCGGCCTTCCGCTTTTTGAAGCGCCACATTGAGAATTGCACTCGGCCTTGCTTATGACGGCTCCGCGTTCGAAGGCTGGCAGTCGCAGCCTTCGGGCCGGACGGTTCAGGACCGGCTGGAATATGCCCTGAGCGCCGTCGCCGCAGCGCCGGTACGTGTTGCCGCTGCCGGACGGACCGATACGGGTGTCCACGCCTGCGCACAGGTTTGTCATTTCGATACCCACGTCGCGCGCCCGACCACAGCGTGGGTGCGTGGAACGAATGCGCATCTGCCCGATAGCGTCGCAGTGCAATGGGCTGTCGAAGTTGACGAGCATTTCCATGCGCGCTTTTCCGCGATTGCACGCACCTACGTGTACGTCCTTTACAACCATCCGGTGCGGCCGGCCTTGTTCGCGCACCAAGTCGGCTGGTTCCATGCACCGCTCGACGTGGCGGCGATGCGCCGCGCCGCATCTTTGCTGCTCGGCCAGCACGATTTCAGTGCCTTCCGATCTTCCGAATGTCAGGCTGCGCATCCCGTGCGAGTCATGGAGCAGGCCGAGGTGCGAGCGCAGGGGCCCTACATCGTCTTTCGCTTTACCGCGAATGCTTTTCTGCACCACATGATTCGCAATATTGTTGGATCGCTGGTCTATGTTGGCAAGGGTGCGCAGGCGCCCGACTGGATCGAAGCGCTGCTGCAGGCGCGCGATCGAAGCGCCGCGGCGCCGACGTTCTCGCCCGCCGGACTGTATCTGACCGACGTGCGCTACCCCGACACATGGCGCCTGCCCGCGTTCGCGCCTATGATCCCGCCTCTACCGACGAACTGAGCGATGCGTACGCGTATCAAGATTTGTGGCATTACCGAGGTCGTCCACGCGCAGGCCGCTGCGCGTCTGGGCGCGGACGCAATCGGCCTGGTGTTTTACGCGCCCAGTCCGCGGAATGTCAGCCTGGTGCGGGCGCGCGAGATCATTACGCAGTTGCCGCCCTTCGTCGCACCGGTCGCCTTGTTCGTCAATCCCACACGCGAGGATGTGGAGCGCGTGCTTGCGCATTGCCCTGTTTCGCTCCTGCAGTTCCACGGCGAGGAAGATGCGGCGTTCTGTGCGAGCTTCGGTGTGCCTTATCTCAAGGCGGCACGGGTAAGGCCGGGGCTGAATTTGCTAGAATACTTCGCTTCGTATGGTACGGCCGCCGGGTGGTTGCTGGATGCCTACAGCGAGGATGCCTACGGCGGCACCGGGGAAACCTTCAACTGGAATCTGATCCCCGCAAAGCTGGCCAAGCCGGTCGTCTTGTCCGGTGGCCTGACGCCCGATAATGTTGCTGCCGCGATCAGTCGCGTGCAGCCTTGGGCCGTGGATGTATCGAGCGGCGTTGAAGTGTCGAAGGGCCGCAAGGACGAGCAATTGATTGCCGCATTCATTGCGGCAGCGCATGCAGGGATGAACCATGCAGATGTATGACTTACCGGATGCCCATGGCCATTTTGGTCCTTATGGCGGCAGCTTTGTCGCCGAGACCCTGGTCCATGCGCTCGATGAGCTGTGCGCCGCCTACGAGCGCTATCGCAACGATCCGGAATTCGTCGCGGAGTTCGAATACGAGCTCAAGCACTTCGTCGGTCGCCCCAGCCCCATTTATCACGCCAGGCGCTGGTCCGAGTTGCTTGGCGGCGCGCAGATCTATCTCAAGCGCGAAGACCTGAATCACACCGGTGCGCACAAAATCAACAACACCATCGGACAGGCGCTGCTGGCGCGTCGCATGGGCAAGCCGCGCGTCATCGCTGAAACCGGTGCAGGGCAGCATGGCGTAGCGACGGCGACCGTGGCCGCGCGCTACGGCATGGAATGCGTGGTGTATATGGGCTCGGAGGATGTCAGGCGCCAGGCCGCCAACGTCTACCGCATGAAGCTGCTCGGTGCGACCGTCGTGCCGGTGGAGTCCGGTTCGAAGACACTCAAGGATGCGCTCAACGAAGCAATGCGCGACTGGGTGACGAACATCCACAACACCTTCTA
>DATCWO010000311.1:0-10928 GCA_036566325.1 Burkholderiales bacterium
GATTTCTCCATTCCCCGGTGCAGCCACCGGTTCGGGCGGCGAGTTGCGCGACGAAGGTTCGACCGGTCGCGGCGCGAAGCCCAAGGCGGGCCTGTGCGGTTTCTCCGTCTCGAACCTGCGCATTCCCGGCTACACGCAGCCGTGGGAAATCGATTACGGCAAACCCGATCGCATCGTTTCGGCCCTGTCGATCATGCTCGAAGGTCCGATCGGCGCCGCCGCGTTCAACAACGAATTCGGACGCCCCAATCTGGCTGGCTATTTCCGCACGTTCGAAGCCGAAGTCGCGGGCGTGGTGCGCGGTTATCACAAGCCAATCATGCTCGCCGGCGGCGTCGGCAATATCCGCGCGCAGCATGCGGCCAAGGCGCCGATGCCGGTCGGCGCGCTGCTGATTCAACTGGGCGGGCCGGGCATGCTGATCGGCATGGGCGGTGGCGCCGCTTCATCGATGGATGCCGGCGTGAATGCCGCCGATCTGGATTTCGATTCGGTGCAGCGCGGCAATCCGGAAATCGAACGGCGTGCCCAGGAAGTGCTCGATCGCTGTATCGCGCTGGGCGAAGCGAATCCGATTCTGCTGATTCACGACGTCGGCGCCGGTGGCCTGTCGAATGCGATGCCCGAACTGGCGCATAGCGGCGGTCGTGGCGCGCAATTCGAATTGCGCGCCATTCCGAGCGAAGAGCCCGGCATGACGCCGCGCGAAGTGTGGTGCAACGAATCGCAGGAACGCTATGTGATCGCCATCGCGCCGGAATCGCTCGATATATTCCGCGCGATCTGCGAGCGCGAACGCTGCCCCTTTGCGGTGCTCGGTCATGCGACCGAGGAAACGCAACTCATCGTCACCGACTCGCACTTCGGCAACAAGCCGGTCGATATGGACATGGAGGCGCTGCTCGGCAAGCCGCCGCGCATGGTCCGCGAGGTGTCGCGCCTGCATGTCGGCGTTGCCCCGGTCTCGACCTGGGGCATCGAACTGAGGGACGCGTGTTACCGAGTGCTGCGTGCACCGACGGTGGCGAACAAAACCTTCCTCATCAGCATCGGCGATCGCACAGTCGGCGGTCTGACAGCGCGCGATCAGATGGTTGGTCCGTGGCAGGTGCCGGTGGCCGATTGCGCCGTTTCGCTGATGGACTACCAGGGCTTCACCGGTGAAGCGATGGCCGTGGGCGAACGTACGCCTATCGCCGTCATCGATGCGCCGGCTTCCGGTCGCATGGCGGTCGGCGAAGCGCTGACCAATATCGCGGCGGCGGCGATCGGCGACATCAGTCGCGTCAAGCTGTCGGCCAACTGGATGGCCGCGGCCGGCTATCGCGGCGAAGACGCGGCATTGTTCGATACCGTGCGCGCGGTCGCGCTCGATTTTTGTCCCAAACTCGGCATCTCGATTCCGGTAGGCAAGGATTCGCTGTCCATGCGCACGACCTGGCAGGACGGGCCGGACAAGAAGGAAGTGGTTGCGCCGCTGTCACTGATCATTTCAGCGTTTGCGCAATGCGAGGACGTGCGGCGCACACTGACGCCGCAACTGCGCACCGACGTCGGCGATACCGAACTCGTCGTCGTCGATCTGGCGCACGGACGCAACCGTCTCGGCGGTTCGCAGTTCGCCCAGGTGCACGGCATGGTGGGCGACATCGCGCCGGACGTCGACGAGCCGTCCATGCTCAAGCGCTTCTTCACCGTGATTCAAAGCCTCGGCAGCGCAGGTCTGCTGCTCGCCTATCATGATCGCTCGGACGGTGGCTTGTTCGTCACGCTGTGCGAAATGATGTTCGCTGGTCACTGCGGTGTGACGGTCAACCTCGACGTGTTGTCCTATGATCCGTTGGCGCACGACGTCGAAGGCAACGAACGCCATCCGGAACTGATGCACGGTCGCGACACCGAGCGCGTCATGGCCGCGTTGTTCGCCGAAGAACTCGGCGCGGTGATTCAAATCCGCACAGCGGATCGCGATCGCGTACTGCAGCGTCTGGCCGATGCCGAACTGTATGGCATCGTGGTCGGCGCGCCGAACACGCGCGACGAATTGCGTTTCGTGCGCAACGCCAAACCGATGATGGTTGAAAGTCGCGTCGATCTGCAACGCGCGTGGTCGGAAGTGACCTTCCAGATGCAGAAACTGCGCGACAACCCGGTGTGTGCGCAGCAGGAATTCGATCGTATTCTGGATGCGGACGATCCGGGCCTGTCCGCCACGCTGACTTACGCCATGTCGGAAGACATCACCGCGCCGTTCATCAAGCGCAACGCTCGTCCACAGGTGGCGATCCTCCGCGAACAGGGCGTCAATGGCCAGAACGAAATGGCGGCGGCGTTCGATCGCGCCGGCTTCTTGCCGGTCGACGTGCATATGAGCGACATCATCGCCGGGCGCGTATCGCTGGAACACTTCAAAGGCATTGCCGCCTGCGGCGGTTTTTCCTACGGCGATGTGCTGGGCGCGGGTGAAGGCTGGGCGAAATCGATCCTGTTCAATGCCCGTGCGCGCGATGACTTCGCGGCATTCTTTGCCCGCACCGATAGCTTCGGACTGGGTGTGTGCAACGGCTGCCAGATGATGGCGAATCTGACCGAAATCATTCCCGGCGCGCAGGACTGGCCGAAATTCGTGCGCAACAAGTCGGAGCAATTCGAGGCGCGCATGGCGATGGTCGAAGTTTTGCCGAGCCCGTCGATTTTCTTCGCCGGCATGGCCGGCAGTCGCATGCCGATCGCGGTTTCGCACGGCGAAGGTTATGCGAAGTTCGGCAATGCGAGCGCCGTGACGCGCGCGCTGGTGGCATTGCGTTATGTGGACAATCGCGGCAAGCCGACGGAAATCTATCCGCTCAATCCGAACGGCTCGCCCGGCGGCATCACCGCCGTAACCACGCCGGACGGCCGTTTCACCGCGATCATGCCGCATCCCGAACGGGTCTTCCGCACCGTCAATATGTCGTGGCATCCACCCGAATGGGATGACGACAGCCCATGGATCCGACTGTTCCGCAACGCGCGCGTCTGGGTGGGGTAAAGGCAGCCGAGCGAAGCGTCGAGAGCGGGCGCAACGTCAGCCGTTCGAGGTAAGCGCGACCGAAGGGGGCAGTCGGACCCCAAAGGCTGCTGAAAGGCCCGAGCAGCGTGCGATGCGCCGGTATTTGCACTTTGTGACGATTGCGCATGGAGTTCGGCGCGGGCATTGCATGAGTCTGCTTTCGACCGATCGTGCGTTTGATCCGGTGGCGCGACTGCGATACTGATTTCACCCGCCGGTTCGATCATGGAGAGCCCACCATGAAATCCATACTCGACACCCAGACCGGCAGAGTCTTTCTCAGCGCGCCGGAATCCATTCTGTTGCCATCGGAACTGTTCGACGAGTGGCATCTGCGCTTTCATCACCTCAAGCGCGCGCATTACCGCGCAGCGTGGTGGTACGAAAAGCGCACGCGACTGCTCAGCCGCTTCACCATCATATTGGCCGTTGCCGCGGTGCCGCTGGCCTTGATCGTGCCGTTGATGGGGCTGGAAACGCGTCTTTACTGGGGTGTGCTGGCCGTGGTCGTCGCGGCATTCGCCGCCATTCTCGCCAGTCTGCAAATTTTCGGCCGCGAAGCCGAATCCGCGGAACGTCATCGCGCCGCAGGCGGTACTTACGCGAAGCTGGAAGGCGACGTGGAAGAACTCTGTGCGTTCATGCCGGCCGATCGAGAGCAGTTGCAACGTCACGCGCAGGAATTGCGCCATGAATGGCATCGGCTCACCGGCAGCAGCCCCGTCATTCCGGATTGGATCTTCAAAGCGGTGGAAAGCGAAATCGAAAAACGGCCGGTGTTCCGTGCGCCTTCAAATCCGGAGCCCGATTACGCCGAAAGCCAGGAGCCTGATTATCGGCGTGCCGTCGCGGCGGCAGATGCGACGGCAGCGGCACTGGGGTGAAACTTAGCCGAGCGCTGAGCGCTCAGAGTCGAAAGTAAAAGCAGTTAGAAGAACGAACTGAATCCCTGCGTGCGCGGGGATGACGCATCCACCGTCATTCCCGGCAAGTGGCGCAGCCGCGCGATCGGGAATCCAGAAAAAAACTTTTCGCCTTGGGAATCGCGAGTCCACAGAGAAGGTTTGTCTGTGTTCTCTGTGTCCTCAAGCTGTTCGCTTTTGCTTCCGCATAAAAAAACGCCTGAACCGAAGTTCAGGCGTTTTTGTTTGCAGGCGCTTTGAGAAGAAAAGTCGGCGATACCGGAGTTGCTTGTACGCTCAACTCTCCGCGCTCGACGCTCGGCCGCGCTTACTCCACCTTCGCTTTCGCGCGCAGATCGGCCATGTTCTTCTCCAGCGCTTGTGCCTGCAGACGCTGCGTCAGGCCGGGCTTCACTTCTTCCAGTGAAGGAAATTTAGCCGGGCGAGTGTCGTCGAGTTGGATGACGTGCCAGCCGAACTGGGTTTGCACCGGCTGTTGCGTGTACTGGCCTTTTTCGAGCTTGGCCAGCGCATCCGAAAACGGCTTCACGTACGCGTTCGCCGAATTCCAATCCAGGTCGCCGCCGCGATCTTTCGAGCCCGGGTCTTTGGAGGCTTTGGCCAAATCCTCGAACTTCTCGCCTTTCTGCAGTTTGGCGATGATGTCATTGGCTTCGGTTTCGGTTTCCACCAGCACATGGCGCGCCTTGTATTCCTTGTCGCCCATCTGCGATTTGATTTTTTCGTATTCCGTCTTGATGTCGGCTTCGCTGACCGGATTGCGGCGCTGGAAGTCCTGCCGATAGGCGTTAAACAGCACGTTCTGGCGCGCGAAATCGATTTGCGCCTGCACGTCGGGCTGTTTTGCCAAGCCGCGCTTGCTGGCTTCCTGCGCGATGATTTCGCGCATCACCAGTTCTCGCGTGATCGCTTCGCGTATTTCGGGGGAGTCCTGCTGACCTTGCGCTTCCTGCGCCTTGACGATCATGTCGACGCGCGATTTGGGAATCACCACGCCGTTGACGGTGGCAGCTTTGTTGCCGGCTTTCACCGCCGGCGAGGTCGCGGTCTGCGCCAGTGCGACGACGGAAACGCACGGCACGGCAAGCGCGAGCAGGGTGCCAATCAGCAGTCCCGGTTTGGGTGACGACATGGTGTTCCTTTCAGTCAAAACAATGTGAATGAAGCGGGTGAATGAATGAGTTCAATGCTCGTCGGGCGCAAGCGCCCGGATGGCAAGCGCATGGATTTCGCGCTGCATCATGGGGCCGAGCGCGTCGTACACCATTCGATGGCGCGCCACGGTGTTCTTGCCGGCGAAGGCGTTCGACACAATGGTGAGGCGGTAATGCCCGCCGCCGCCCTTGGCGCCCTCGTGGCCGATATGCAGGCCACTTTCGTCGGTGAGTTCGAAGTGCTGCGGTGACAATGCGGCCAGCCGCTCCTGTATGCGCTGTGCGGTATCGCTCACTGCTGTTTATCTTCCACGTGTTTCGCTATCAGCATGGCCTGAGCGAAGACGAACACCAGCATCAGGCCGGTGCCGCCGAAGAGCTTGAAGTTGACCCAGGTATCGGTGGAGTAGTTGTAGGCCACATACAAGTTGGCGATACCCATGAAGGCGAAGAATGTCACCCAGCTCCAGTTCAGCTTGCTCCAGGCGAGATCGGGTAACTCGACTTGCTTCGACATCAGCGAGCGAATCAGATTCTTGCGGAAGAACACCGCGCTGACGGCCAACACGGTGCCGAACAGCCAATAGAGCACGGTCGGTTTCCACTTGATGAAGGTTTCGTTATGCAGCCAGATGGTCGCGCCGCCGAAGATCACGATGATCGCAAGGCTGATCCACAGCATCGGATCGACTTTGCGGCCGCGCGCGAGCAGCCAGCCGATCTGCACGAAGCTGGCGGCGATGGCAACCCCGGTCGCGATATAGATGCCGTAGATCTTGAACGCGATGAAAAACAGCAGGACGGGGAACAGATCGAACAGAAATTTCATGGACGCGGATTATCACACAGCGGGTGGATGGGCGTGCGGACCGTGTCGACTACTTCTTCTCGAATGTCAGCGCGGCGGAGTTGATGCAGAAGCGTTCGCCGGAGGGCTCGGGGCCGTCCTCGAATACATGGCCCAGATGCGCATCGCATTTGGCGCAGCGCACTTCGGTGCGCTCCATGAAATGACTGTAATCGGGCAGGCGGTCGATGCTGGCCTGATCGATCGGCGCCCAGTAGGACGGCCAGCCGCAGCCATGATCGTATTTGGTGTCGGATTTGAAGAGTGGTTCACCACAGCAGATGCAGCGATAGACGCCGTTCTCGAAGTGATTCCAGAAACGGCCGCTGAATGCAAATTCGGTGTCCGCATTGCGCGTCACCTGATATTCCGTTTCGGACAGCTGGCTGCGCCATTCCTCGTCGGTCTTGACGATTTTGTCCTGTGTGTTGCTCATTGTCTCGATCCTTTCGCAAACGCATGACCAAACCCGGGCCGGATGCGAGAACGTCACTATACCGGAGCGGGATAGCGCGGGCCCAGTCGGCGCCGCATAAGATCGGAATGCCCCGCCGGTGCCGCATCAGACCGCCGAAGTGCGCGAACTTTACCCGGCTTACCGTCGTATGGACGGTATTGCGAACGGTTAAGCTCCCCAGAATTTTTTAGTCGAGTCGAGTGGTTTGTTGAAGCACCGTACCGAAATATTGCGCCGCTCGGTGTCCTGGCTGTCTGCCCTGCCTGTGCGCTGCAGGGGAGCGGAATCGTTCGCCGGCGTATTCAGCCTGCTGGTCGGCCTCTATGGTGCGATCGCTTGGTTGGCGGCTTCGCCAACGCTGGTCGATGCCATGCCCGGTACGCCGCTGGTGTTCGGCTGCGCACTGGGCTTGCTGCTGTGCGGGTTGGCTTTGCTCTGGCCGAGATACCAACTGCCGCGTGCCGACCTGGGGCGCAATTCGATCGCCGTCCTGCTCGTCATCGGCGGCTTGCTGATCCAGGCGCAGCATCTTCTTGGCCTCGATTTCGGTATCGATCTGTCGGCGCTGCATCGGCGCGTGGGCAGCGCACCCATCGCCGACAGCTTCGAACCGGGGCGGGTGCCCTGGACAGTCGGGCTGGCCTTTTTATGCGCCGGCGTGACCCTGCTGCTGATCGCGCCGCATTCGCCTCGGCGTTTGATCTCGTTGGCCGAAATGGCAAGCATTGCCCCGGGGCTGATCGGCGCACTCGGGTTGCTCGCCTACATGCTGGCGCACGACGACGCCTACGTGAACGTCTACAGTCGGCAGCCTCCCATGTCCGTTCTCGCCGCGGCGGCGCTGCTGGTCCTGTCCCTCGGTTTGTGGGCGGCGGTGGCCCGTAAGCGCGCTTACGCGCTGCATGAGGCGGCACCGGAGGAAGACCGCATCGTGCGGGCAGCAGCTTTGGTCATGATTCCGGTCGTGGTGGTTGCCGGCTTCGGCGGTTTCGATGCCTCGCGCAATCTCGCCGAACACACCATGCGTGACGGGTTGCTGCATTCGTTGAATCAGGATGCGCAACATGTGCAGATGCTGATCCACGAACAATTTGCCCGTGTTGCGCTGACTGCCGCGCGACCGGAAATCGTCGAAGCGCTGGACGACACGAAGCGCTCGCAGGACGCGCGCATGGCGCAGGAAGCGTTGGTGCGCGAAGTCTATGCGTTGCTCAATACCGGGTTTGCCGCCGTGCATTTCGAAACGCCGACTGGATCAGTCAGAGCGTCTGGCGGCGTCAGTGCCGCGCCGCAGGGTTTCGTTGCCGTACTGAGTCAAGCGCCGGACGCGCAACTACTGTGGTCCGACGGTTTTCGCCTGCGTGTGCGCATGCCGGTGACGCACCGCGACAAGTTGATCGGTTATGTGGTGACCGAGCAGACGCTGCCCTATCTAACCGGCCTGGCGCTGGGCATCAACGCCACCGACGAGACCACGGAAGTCCTGCTGGCGTATCGCGAAGGCGACGTCATCTATAACTTTCCGTCGCGTTTCTCCAGTGTGTCGCGCACCGTGCCGGCCACGACACGCAGTCTGGCGGTGTTCCATGCCGTGACCGGTCGAACCGGTCTGTTGAAAACGCGCGACTATCGCGATCGTGAAGTAGTGGCCGCCTTCACACAGATCGGTGACACCGGTCTGGGCATGGTGGTGAAGATCGACGTGGCGGAGTTCTATGCGCCGATCACACGCCAGTTCCGGCTCTGGGTCGTGCTGCTCGCGCTCGGCGTGATCGGGGCGCTTTTTGTTTTGCGGCGGCTGATCCGGCCGCTTGCCGTCAAGCTGGTTCGCTCTGAAAGTGCCGCGCGTCGCATAAGCGTCCTGTTGCAGGACAAGGCCGATGCGCTCAAAGACAGCGAAGCGCGTATCCGCGCAATTCTGGATGGCACCGGCGAAGCGGTTCTCACGCTGCGGGACGATCGCTGTATCGATTCGGTCAATCCGGCGGTGCAGCGAATTTTCGGTTATGCGCCGGCGCAATTGCTCGGCCGGCCGGTCGGTACGCTGATCCGCACTGACGACGACCCTTTCACATCCGAACTGGGCACGAGCTGTGTCGGCTACGCCAGGCGCGCGGATGAGAAAACCATCGCTGTGGAAATGACGCTCGATCGCGTCAACGCTGCAGGGCGGGCGAGTTGGGTCGTGATCGCACGCGATATCAGCCAACGTCGCGAACAGGAACGCGTGCTGCGCGAAACACATGCGCGACTGGAGCAGGGGCTGGCGACCCTGTTCGAACGCAATCACGAAATGGCCACGCTCAGTCGAATGAGCCGTGCGCTACAGGCCTGCGCGACGCCCGATGAACTCTGTCAGACCATCACGCGTTTTGGCGGGCAGCTCTTTCCGAAGGAAGCGGGAACGCTCCACCTGCTCACGGACGAGCGGCTGATGCCGTTCAGCAACTGGAACGGCGGTGTGCAACTGAGCGAGCGTGACGACGCCTGTTCGATACGTGGACTATGCAGCGCCAGCGCCGGATGCAACGTGCGCGAAAACCTGGTCTGCGCACGCCTTGGGCATCCATCCGATGCGACCGAGGCCACGCTGTGCATTCCGGTGACCGCGCAGGACGAAAACCTTGGCATTCTGACTGTGCAGCTCGACGCCGGAACGGACGAGGAAGTGTTCGACGCGCGGCGCCATCTGGCCATCGCCGTCGGCGAGCATGTCGGGCTCGCGCTCGCCAATCTGCGTCTGCGCGACACATTGCGCAATCAGTCCATTCGCGACCCGCTCACCGGGCTGTACAACCGCCGTTATCTGGAAGAGGCCTATCGGCAGGCCGAAGCGAATGCTCGGCGCAAGAACGAATCGCTGGTTCTGGTGATGATCGATCTCGATTACTTCAAACGCCTGAACGACAACTTCGGCCACGAAGCGGGCGATGTCGTGCTGCAGGCCTTCGGCGCGCTGCTCAAGGCGTCGGTGCGCGAAGGCGATACGGCTTGTCGTTTCGGCGGTGAAGAATTCGCGTTGCTGCTGCCCGGCGCGACGTTGGAGGATGGCATCGCGCGCGCGGAAAGTCTGCGCCGTGAAGTGGAGCGATTACAGCTCACGCACGCGGGGGGTGCCCTCGACCACCTGACCGCATCGTTCGGCGTGGCCGGCTATCCGGCCGCGGGAACCGAACTGCGTCAGTTGATACTCGCCGCCGATGAGGCGCTCTATGTCGCCAAGGACGCCGGGCGCAATTGCGTCATCGCGGCGGATCGATACAGCCGCCCGCGGAAAATCGAGTGCGCCGAATAGTGCACCCGAGCCGGTGGCGCAATGTCATGATTTGTCACTGTGTTTTCCGAATCCGGGCGTTTCGGGATTTTTGCCGTTGAGGTCCGTACAATGGCCCGATGGATCCCACCCTGCACCAGGACGCCGAACCGCCCTACGCGAATCTCACCCCCGAGTGCGTGCTCGACGCCATCGATAGCGTGGGCGTGCGCTGCGACGGCCGTCTGCTCGCCCTGAACAGCTATGAGAATCGCGTCTACCAGGTCTGGCTGGAGGAGGGGCCGCCGGTGGTGGCGAAGTTCTACCGGCCCGATCGCTGGACGGACGCGCAAATCCTTGAAGAACATGCCTTCGCGTGCGAACTGGCCGAACGCGAAATCCCGGTCGTCGCGCCGATCGTCTACGCCGACGGCCGCACGCTGCACCAGTCGGGAGGCTTCCGTTTCGCCGTCTATCCGCGTCGTGGTGGCCGCGCGCCCGAACTCGAAGATCCGCAGACGCTGGAATGGCTGGGGCGATTCATCGGCCGCATTCATGCCCTCGGTCGCACGCGGCCGTTCGTTCATCGGCCCACGCTCGATGTGCAAAGCTTCGGCATCGAACCGCGCGACTATCTGATGGCGCATGATTTTCTGCCGCTCGAATTGCGCGAGGTCTATCGCAGTGTGGTCGATCAGGCGCTCGAGGCGGTGCAGAAAAGCTTCGCCGCCGTGGCGTCGGTGAAACACCTGCGCCTGCATGGTGACTGTCATGCAGGCAATCTGTTGTGGACCGAGGAGGGGCCGCATTTCGTCGACTTCGACGACAGCCGCATGGGCCCCGCGGTGCAGGATCTGTGGATGCTGCTCTCGGGCGAGCGCGAGGCGATGAAGCTCGAACTCGCCGCCCTGTTGCGCGGCTACGAGCAGTTCGACGATTTCGATTATCGCGAACTGCAACTGATCGAACCGTTGCGCACCTTGCGGCTGATTCACTACGCCGCATGGATTGCGCGTCGCTGGAACGATCCGGCCTTTCCGGTCGCGTTTCCCTGGTTCGACAGTCCGCGTTACTGGCAGGATCGCATTCTGGAATTGCGCGAGCAGATTGCGCTGATGAACGAACCACCGCTCGCGCTGCGCAGCTAGTCGTCCATGCAGGCGACGGTGCTGGAACTGCGCAACGTCGGCAAGACCTATCAGGGTGCGCGTGCGCGCACCGTTCTCACCGGTATCGACCTCA
>DATCWO010000119.1:0-7796 GCA_036566325.1 Burkholderiales bacterium
AGTTCGAGTTGATGTTCGACGTCGTTGCCCGCCGCGGCGATGATGGCTTCGTACTTCGCCTGTTCTTCGGCAAGTTTGTCGAAGTCGGCGTCGGGCTCCGCGTATGCCGCGTAGATTTCGTCGAGCTTCTGCTTTGCGCCCATCAGTTCACCGAGGGCCGCTTCGACTTCCTGACGCACGGTGCTTTCCGGATCGAGCTGCGGCTCCTGCGGCAGGAAGCCCACGCTCAGGTTCGGCATCGGCTCGGCATCGCCGTCGAAATTCTTGTCCACGCCCGCCATGATTTTCAGCAGGCTCGACTTGCCCGAGCCGTTGAGGCCGAGCACGCCGATCTTCGCGCCGGGGAAAAAACTGAGGGAAATATCCTTAAGGATCTGGCGCTTCGGCGGAACGACCTTGTTCACCCGGCGCATGGAGTAGACGAACTGGCTCACGGCATCATCGCTTTGCAATCGAACACGCGATGATACTGTGTAAGTGCGAGGACTTCAGCCGCCGGCCTGCACGCGAGACGCGCGGTGTGACGCGATCAGATCACGATGTAGCGATTGCGGCCGGTTTCCTTCGCCCGATAGAGCGCTTCGTCGGCGCGTGCGATCAGGTCTTCCGGCTTGACGTCCTTGCCGGGCGTGAACGCCGTGATGCCGATGCTCATGGTTACGAAGGGGCTCACCACTGAGTGAGCGTGCTCGATGGCCGCTTCGGCGAGCGCCTGCCGGATGGTGCGCACGTGCTGCGCGGCACCGGTGCGATGCGTGTCGGGCAGGACGAGGGCGAACTCCTCGCCGCCGTAACGCGCGACCAGATCGGTGCTGCGGTTGCAGCATTGCTTCAGAATCGCCGCGACCTTGCGCAGACATTCGTCTCCGGCGAGGTGGCCGTGATGATCGTTATAGGTCTTGAAGCAATCCACATCGCACAACACCAGCGACAGGTTGGTTTTCTGGCGCGCGGCCAGGGCGACGTGTTGCAACAGAAAACTATCGAAATAGCGGCGGTTGGCCACGCCGGTCAGACCATCGCTTTGCGAAAGCTGCTCCAGACGGCGGTTGGATTCGGACAGCTCGCTGGAGAGTTCGAGCAGTTTGCGGCGCATCTGCTCCAGACGTTGCAGCGCGCGGATTTTCGCGGCCAGCACGATGCGGCCGACCGGCTTGACCAGATAATCGTCGCCACCCGATTCGATGGCCTTGGTGAAGTCCTGATCCGACTCGTTGGCGGACAGGAAAATGATCGGCACCCACTCGCCGGGCTCGGCCGCGCGAATGCGCCGCGCCGTCTCGTAACCGTCAATGCCAGGCATGTTGACGTCGAGCAACACGATCGACGGGCGCTCCTCCATGTAGAGCGCGATTGCGCGTTCGCCGTTATCGGCTTCAACCGATTGCAGGTTCATGCCACGAAGCATGTGACTGACTGCCGCGCGCATGCTCGGCGAATCGTCGACCACCAACACTTTAGCCACGCCATACCCTCCCCAGGGGAAAGGCTATGTTCTGTCAAAACTCTGACAGCAACAAGGGAACTTATCGCGTTAGCGGCGTTGATGCGGGTAACGGCCCTGCCAGTAGCGAATCATCAGGAATCCTCCCAGCATGCCGCCGAGATGGGCGAAATGCGCGACGCCCGCCTGCGTGCCGGTCACGCCCAGATACAGTTCCAGCAACCCGTACAGCGTGACAAATAACCAGGCCGGCATCGGTATGGGCGGAAAGATCAGGACGATCATGCGGCGCGGGAAAAACATGCCATAAGCCAGCAAAAGACCGAAAACGCCACCCGAAGCACCCACGGTGGGATAGGGAATGCCGCCCGGCGCCAGCGTGACCAGCAGTTGCATCAGTCCGGCCCCAAGGACAGCCACCAAGTAGTAGGTCAGATAGCGGCGCGGGCCCAGATAGTGTTCCAGTTCGCTGCCGAACATGAACAGCGCGAACATGTTGAAGAACACGTGCCCCAGGCCGGCGTGCAGAAAACTGTAGGTGAGCAACTGCCATGGCATGAACGACACGCCGAGCCCGGGATCGGTGTGCAGCGGCCAGAGCGCGAAATTGATGTACAGCGTCTCGCCGGCAAATTGCTGCAGCAGAAAAATGAGCAGATTGGCGATGAGCAGCGCCCAGGTGACGGGCGGGATGGAAAAATTCATGCAGCGCAGTGTTATCGGGCGACGATGACAAACGGGGGAAGAATGCAGCGAGTGTGCCCGAGTGAATTCGGTTCGGCCAGCGCGAACGCGCGCGATTCTTGCCAGTCACTTCGTCTGAGCAGGCGAGAGGAAGATCCGCAATGAAAGTATTCGATCCCAAGAAGCACGATTTCCGCCCCGAGGACAAGGACAAGCTCTCCCGCAGCGGCCAGACCGAGCGCGAGGCGAAGCAGGAGGGGAAAGATCTCGACGAAGCACTGGAAGAGACCTTCCCGGCAAGCGATCCGCCGTCGATGACCACGCCGAAGAAACCTGGCCCCTTGAAAAGGAAGCCGAAAGTGACGCGCCCGGAGGAATGAGCGCGTGTATCAGGCCGCTGTGTCGGTGCGCGTCTGTTTTGCCGCCATCGCCAGCGCGACTTTGGATGCCGGCATACGCTCGAGCGCGTTGCAGATGAAGCGGCCGGCCGCGTAGACCGCATCCAGATCGACGCCGGTTTCGATTCCCAGCCCGTTGAGCAGATACAGCACGTCCTCGGTCGCGACGTTGCCCGATGCGCCCTTGGCATAGGGGCAGCCGCCCAGACCCGCGACCGCGCTATCGACCACCGAGATGCCGAGTTGCAGCGCGGCGTAGAGATTGGCGATCGCCTGACCGTAAGTGTCATGCAGATGCACGGCGAGCTGTTCGAGCGGCACGTCGGCTGCAGTTGTTTCGATCACTGCACGCACGGTATTCGGTGTGCCGACGCCGATCGTGTCGCCGAGCGAAATTTCGTAGCAACCCATGCGCAACAACTCACGTGCGATGCGCGCCACCGCAGTCGGCGCAACCTTGCCCTCATACGGGCAGCCCACCACGCACGAGATATAACCGCGCACACGAATGTTGCGCGCCAGCGCCGCCTCGACCACCGGCGCGAAGCGTTCGAGGCTTTCGGCGATCGAGCAATTGATGTTGGTCTGGCTGAAACGCTCCGAAGCCGCAGCGAACACCGCAATTTCATCGACCCCTGCGGCCACAGCCGCTTCGAAACCTTTCAAGTTCGGCACGAGTACCGGATAGCGCACGCCGGATACGCGGCGAATGCCGCGCATCACTTCAGCGTGGTCGGCCATCTGCGGCACCCACTTGGGCGACACAAATGCAGTCGATTCGATGGTACGCAAGCCGGCCGCGGCGAGTCGTTCGATCAGTTCGATCTTGGTTGCCGTGGATATGACGCGCGACTCATTCTGCAGACCGTCGCGCGGGCCGACTTCGACGATGCGTACGGACGCGGGCAGTGCGCTCATCGTGCAACTCCTATCGCTTGGCGCGGGCGCCTTTCTTTGTGCTCGCGGTTTTCGCAGGCGTTTTCTTTCGGGCGGTTTTTCCCCGGGCGCCGTCGATCCATGCCGGATCGCGCTTTTCCAGGAAGGCACTCATGCCCTCCTGCGCTTCGGCGGACGCGCGCATCTTTGCCATCTCTTTCGCCGATTGCCTGATCAGCGCTTCGTCGATCGGCGCGCCGTTCAGTCCCCTGAGCAGCGCCTTGGTCGTGCGTTGCGCCGCGGGGCTGCCTGCAATGAGATGGCCCAGCAATGCGTTGACCACGTTGTCGATCAGGTCCGGCTGGCAGATTTCGTGGACCAGGCCCATTCGATAGGCCTCCGCAGCATCGAAACGTTCGCCGCTCAGCAGATAGCGTTGTGCGTTACGCGCACCGATCGCGCGCGACACATAGGGGCTGATGCCGGCAGGAACGAGGCCCCGCTTTACTTCCGCGCAGGCGAACTCGGCATCCGTGCTCGCCACCACGATGTCGCATGCCGCGACGAATCCCACACCGCCGCCGAAACACTGACCGTGTACGCGGGCAATGGTCGGAACACTGCAGGTGTGCAGCGCGTGAAACAGGCGCGTGATGGCGAGCGCGTTTTTTTCGTTGACGCTTGCGCTGGCTTGGCCCATGCGCTGCATCCATTCGATATCGCCCCCGGCGGAGAACGCTTCGCCGCGTCCGGCGAGAATCAGCGCGCGCAAACTGCGGTCGCTTTCGACTTCTTCAAGAACCTGCAACAAATCCGCGGTCATGCGCTCGTCGAGCGCGTTGTATACCGCGGGCCGGTTGAGCCAGACGATGGCAACACCGTTGCGCACTTCGACGTCGATGGAGTTCGTATTTTTTCGGGCCATGGCGTTCGGTTGAAAAGTGGTTATGGATTCGGCAGATCATAGCGGTGCCGCACCAGTTCATGGCATGCGGCATAACGCTCGGCGAGCAGTTGTGGTTGGCTGACCGTGATATTGAGGTTGTTGACGAGCCCGTCGTTCAGCCCGTAGATCCAGCCGTGTACCGCCAATGGCTGCCCGCGCGCCCAGGCATCCTGCACGACGGTCGTCTGGCACAAATTCGTGACTTGTTCGATGACGTTGAGTTCGCACAGCAGGTCGGCGCGCGCTTCAGGGGGGGCGCTGTCGACCAGCAGCTTATGGCGCAGATTCACGTCCTGCACGTGGCGCAGCCAGTTGTCCACCAAGCCGATCTTGGTGTTGTTCAGGGCGGCACGCACGCCGCCGCAGCCGTAATGGCCGACGATGAGAATGTGCTTGACGCGCAGCATGTCGACCGCGAACTGCAGGACAGACAGACAGTTGAGGTCGGTATGTACCACGACGTTTGCGATATTGCGGTGAACGAACATTTCGCCGGGCAGCAAATCGACAATTTCGGTGGCCGGAACGCGACTATCGGCGCAACCGATCCAGAGATATTCAGGCGTCTGCAACTGCGCGAGGCGCTTAAAGAATCCCGGATCGTTCTGTTCCGTGCGTTTCGCCCACGCACGATTTCTCGCGAACAGGTGATCGAGACTATGCATAGAGGCACTACCGTTTTGGATCGAAACGCCGCCATTTGCGGCGTCTGATCAGTGAGGCGCGGAGCGGTTGCCCCGTGTCGATGTGGCGGCGATTGTAAATCATCGACCGCATGGACCCAAGCGTGTCAGGTGGGCAGTTTGCGCGGCTTGTGCGGCGCGCGTTTCATCGCCAAATCGTACAGCCGGCAGGGCAACAAGCGCAGCAACCGTCCGGCGATGGCCATCTGCCACGGCACGATGGCAAAGCGTTTGCGCGCCTCGATTGCCGCTGCGATGCGACGCGCCGCTTCGTCCGCAGAAAGCAGGAAGGGCATGGCGTAGCGATTGACGCGCGTCATCGGTGTGTCGACGAAGCCCGGGCAGATGGTGAGTACGCGGATGCCGCTGGGGTGCAATTCGACGCGCACGCTTTCCAGCCATGCAATGGCGGCGGCCTTCGAGCCGGAGTACGCCGCGCTGCCGGGCAGTCCGCGAATGCCGGCGACACTGGCGATGCCGACGAGGATGCCGCTGCCGCGCTGACGCATCGGTTCGATGAAAGGCTGAAAGGTCGTGGCGAGTCCGGTCACGTTGGTGCGCAGCGTGCGATCGAGTACCGCCAGATCGGCCGCATCGGCGGTATCCACGCCGACCGAAATGCCGGCATTGCCGATGACGATTTCCGGCACGCCGTGGCGCGCGATGAAATGCGCGGCAGCGGCCTGCATTGCAGCGCTGTCTGCCACGTCTAGCGCGTAGCGTTCGGAGGTTGTCGCGAGCGTGCGCCGGATGGCGTCGAGTCGCGCTTCGTCGCGCCCGACCAGTCCGATGATCGCGCCCTGCGCGGCGTAATGGACGGCCAGCGCAGCGCCCAGGCCGCTTGACGCGCCGGTGATGAAAACACGCACGGGCGCGTCCGGTTGCGTTACTTGGTGGCGGTGGTCTTGCCGGTGCGCGAACGCTGAATCAGCGAATCGGCGATTTGCAGCATCTCCTGCTGCGAACCGACCTCGGCCGAAACGAGATAGCGGCCGTTGACGAGCAGGGCCGGTACGCCGGTGATTTTCGACGCTTCAGTCATTACTGCAGCGCGTTTTAACTTGCTTTCGACGCTGAACGACTGCGCAGTGGCGAAGTACTTGTCTACATCGACCTTCTGACGCTTCAACCAGTCGCGCAACTGGTCCTCATTAGTGATGCGCAAGTGTTGCTGATGAATGGCATCGAACAGCGGCCGATGCAACCGGTCGAGCAGCCCCATCGCTTCAAGCGTGTAGTACACGCGGCCGGCTTCGGCCCACTGCTTGTTGAACATTGCCGGCACGCGGCGGAACTCGACGTCCTTGGACAGGCGCTTCAGCCAGCCTTCGATGTAGGGTTCGAACGCGTAACAATGCGAGCAGCCGTACCAGAAGAATTCGATGACTTCGATCTTGTCGCCCGAATCGGTCGGCAGCGGTTGCGCCAGTTCGATATACGGCTTGACCTGAGCCTGCGCCTGCGCCGTGAAACTTGCGACGACCAGCGCCAGACCTACCAGCAATCGTTTCAGCATGAATCCTCCTTGAACAGGTGCGTGGAGCTTATAACGGGCACGCGCGCCGTCGGGTAACGCAATGTAACGCGCAACCCGTCATTCCAGGCAAGCGCAGCGCGACCCGGAATCCAGGGGAACTGCCAAGCCTTTCGCGTCGATCCTGCATTCCCGCTGCAGCCTGCCCTCGAATGTTTCAGTCGGGGGCGGGAATGACGCAAGTACTTAGTTCTTCACCTTCACCAGCGAGGCGTCCACGCCGTTTTGCGACAGCGTCTGGCGCACGCGGTTGATTTCTTCCAGTTGCTGGTACGGGCCGAGGCGGACGCGATAGAGCGTGCCCTTGTCCGGCAGATGCGCCGGCTCGACGCTCGCCTCCAGACCGAGTAACGCCAGCCGCGCTTTCAAGCTATCGGCATCGACCGGACTCTGAAAGGCACCGGCCTGAATCAGATAGTTTTCCTTCGGCGCATCGGGCTTGGCCGCCTGCTGTTTCAGTTCTTTTTCCGAAACGGGGACTTCCTGTCCCGGCAGGATGCGATAGAAATCGAAGCGCGGTTTTTCGGTGGCCGTTGCCGGCGGTTTGGCTTTGCCCGCCAACTCGCGATCGGCTTGCGCCGGCGTCGGTTTGTCGGTCTTGCCGCGTTCCGTGAACGGCGTCGGCATCTTGCTGATGTAGAACGCGATGCTGACCGCAATGAGCAGCCCCACCGCAAGACCGATGAAAATGCCGATCAACGTGCCGCCGCCGCTTTTGCGCTTGGCATGTTTGCCGCGTGGCTTGTAGTCCTTCATGGGCTTACATCTTCTCCGGTGCGCTCACGCCGAGCAGGGCCAGGCCGTTGGCGAGGACTTGGCGGATCGCAACGATCAACGCGAGGCGCGCAAGTTTGAGCGCCTGATCATCGACCAGAATGCGTTCGGCATTGTAGTAGCTGTGAAAGTCGCCGGCCAATTCGCGCAGATAAAACGCGATCTGATGCGGCGCAAATTCACGTGCGGCGAGCGCGACCACATCCGGATAGTCACCGATTCGCGCCAGCAGTTCCAATTCGCGCTGATGCGTCAGCGGCGCGAGATCGGCATTTTCGAGTTCGGCAATATCGCCCGAACCGCCATGCGCCTTCCACTGTTCGAGCACACGACATACGCGCGCATGGGCGTACTGCACGTAGTACACCGGGTTCTCTTCGGTCTGCGACGTGGCCAGATCGATATCGAACACGAATTCGGTATCCGATTTGCGCGAGACGAGAAAGAAGCGCACCGC
>DATCWO010000123.1:0-8876 GCA_036566325.1 Burkholderiales bacterium
TGATCGCGTCCGATACGCCGCGACGACGCGGGGTCGCATACCAGCCGTTATTCCGCTTCGAAATTCTTGCCGTGCTGCCGCCCGATCATCCGCTTAAGCGCCGCCGCCATGTAACGGCCGGGGATTTCGCCGATGAAACGCTGATCACCTATCCGGTGCCTGAGGACCGGATCGATGTCATCCGGCAAGTGCTGAAGCCGGTGGGCGTGAAGTTCAAGCGCCGCACCACGGAACTGACCATTGCAATTCTGCAACTCGTGGCCAGCCGGCGAGGCATTGCCGCGCTGCCTAACTGGGGGATCAAGAACTACGTCGATTACGAATATGTGCTGGCGCGTCGTATCGGCGCCAAAGGCTTGTGGAGCGAATTGCACGCAGCCACCACGCGCGACATGGCGAAGCAGACCTACGTACAGGACTTCATCGCCACTGCGCGCAACACCTGTTTCGCCACACTCGACGGTCTGGTGCCGATCGCCTGAAAATCGATATCAGCGCAGAGTGGACCGCGGCGCCCGCAGCGCAATGGGCGCATCGCTCTCGTCGCCCTGATGGAAGACGCGACGCGGGTAGGGAAACTCGATGCCGAGTTCGCTGAAGCGATTGATGAGCCGACGATGGTATTCGCGTCGCACATTCCATTGCTGGATCGGCATCGTCTTGAAACGGCAGCGCACGATCGCCGCAGACTCCTCCAGCCGGTCGACGCCGGCCATTTCCAGCTCTTCCAGAATGAGCAACGAGAAGGCCGGGTCTGCGCGTAATTCCCGCGCCACTTCCTTGATCACGGCAATGGCGCGATCGATGTTCTCGCCATAAGCGACGCGCACATCGATTACGGCGAAGGCGAACTCGCGCGTCAGATTGGCCACGGTCGTAATGATGCCGTTCGGCACGAAATGCACATTGCCGTCGTAGTCGCGCAGACGCACGAAGCGCAGCGTCACCTCTTCCACATAACCGCCGATGCCGGCGACGTTCACCACATCACCCTGACGGATCTGGTTCTCCAGCAGGAGAAAGAAACCGGTGAAGTAATCCTTGATCAGACTCTGCGCACCGAAACCGATCGCGATGCCGGCCACGCCGGCGGTTGCCAGAACCGGCGCAATGGAAACGCCCAGTTCCGCGAGGATCAGCATTCCCGCGACGATGAAAATGGTCACCGTAGCGATGTAGCCGAACACCCGGGTCAGCGTTTCAATGCGCTTGGCCTGTTCGGGGTCCGTGTCCTTGCTTAGCATGCGTTTTCTGGACATGCGGATCAGGTGGCGCGCCATGGCCAACGCCGCCCACGCCACGATGACGATGATCAGCACGCGCAAGCTGGAAACGATGAAAACGGTCCAATCATCGACGCTCGTCACGCCGAACCGTTCTAGCAAGCGATGGACAATCCCGTGCATAGCCGTGGGTACCGTGTGCAGTGTGGAAAGGGTTGGTGCCGGATGCGCAGCGCGTTGAGGTGCGCGGGGCGCGCAATGACCGCTCGATGAGCGGCGATTCTGTCACGCGTGGAGGAAGAGGGTCAAACCGCGGCGTCGGCGATGGCTTTCGCTTCCGCCTGCGATTCGGCGGTCGGTAAACCGGCGCGCACGCGCGCGCAGTGCAGAAACTCGTTGAGGATCGGCGTGCCGTCGAGTTGCGTCGGATCGCGATGATCGTGCAGTTCCGGATGCCACTGCACGCCGAAGACATAGCTGTCACCCGTCCAACGCAGCGCCTCGATGACGCGATCCGGCTTGGCGCGCGCTTCGACAACAAGATTTTCACCGAGCACCTTGACGGCCTGATGATGAATCGTGTTCACGCGCGCACTCTGCCGCTGCGGATACAACGCCGCCAGACCGGTGTTCGGCGTGAAATCGATTTCGTGAAAATTCTGATCGTAGATGACGGCGTCGTGATGGCCGATGGTGCCGGGAAGCTGGGTCTTGATGTCCTGATAGAGCGTCCCGCCGAACGCCACGTTGATGAGTTGCAGGCCGCGGCAGATGCCGAGCACCGGTTTCTTCTGCGCGATGAATGCGCGCAGAAGTTCGAGCTCGTACAGATCGCGGACGCGATCGCCCCGCCACGCTTCGTGCAACGGCACCTCGCCGTAGGTTACGGGACTGACATCGGCGCCGCCCTGTAGGACAAGTCCGTCGAGTTCCGCCACGTAATCCGCCATGCTGAGGTTACCGCGACGAATGAGGCCACCCGATTCTATCGACGGAATCATGAAAATCAGCGCATCGCGCGACATGACCCAGTGCGCGATCGATTCCACCAAATACTGGATACCACGCCGTCCCACGCCCATATCGAGCGGGACATTGTGCAGGAAACGCGGCGACAAACCGATCCGCAAAAGCCTCGAATTACGCATCACGCCTAGCATTCTTCCATCGTTGGACGGTTTTTTCGACCCCTGCGTGTGATCTACGTTGCTTCCGCACGACAAAGCTTTTTCGCGCGCGCGAACAGAAGGCTCACCGGGCGAGCCTGCGCCTCGGCGATCCTCGTCATAACGAAAGGTTGGACTGGGTGTCTGCATGCGCACATGTTTTCAGACCGGACATGAAGGGTTCGGTTCGGCACAGCGGCTGAACCGCCTGAGCACTCTCGGGTTTCCCGGCGTCCATGCCGCTTTATCAAGCAAAACGAGGGCCTTGCCGCGCCACGCCGCGTTGGCCGGCGCGCCAAGGGCGGCGATCGACATCGATTCCGCCCGAAACATGCCATTTCGGAGCTGCGCCGCATGAGTAATCCACATCATGGTTCTGCACGTCCGAGGCGGCAGCAGCTTGTGCGCCTTCCCGTCGCGCCCGACCCGTCACGCGAGGTCGAACTCGCCGAATTGATGGAGCGCATCGCCCGCCTGCGTGGACGTGCGCGCATGATTGCCCAGACGCATCCGCGCCTCGACGCTGCGACACTCGGCGGCCGATACGTCGCCGAGCACCTGCTCTGCGTCGAACGGCGTTATACGCTCGCCTGCCGCCATGGCGACGTGTCGTTTTTGCGCTTGGCGCAACTGCGCTACGACAGCAGCGGCCTACTCGGCATTGCCCACGCACTCGACCCGCAACGCCTGGTATTTCTCGACACCGAAACCAGCGGCTTGTCGGGCAATGAGGCCACGCTGGCATTCATGGTCGGCGTCTGCAAACTCGAAGGGGACGCGCTCGTGGTGCGCCAATACCTGCTCACCCGTCCGAGCGCGGAAGCTGCGATGCTGCGACATCTCGCGCGCGAACTGGAAGGCGCCACACACCTGGTGACCTACAACGGCAAGCGCTTCGACGTGCCACTGCTCGAAATGCGCCTGCGCCGGCACGATGCGCCGAACGTGTTTGCCGGCCTCGCACATCTCGATCTGCTGCACGCGGTGCGGCGCGCCCGGCAACTCCGGCCCGATTTAGCGCCGGCTGCCGATTGCCGCCTGCAGACCGCCGAAGCACATCTTCTTCATCTGCAGCGCGTCAACGACCTCCCCGGCCACGCGGCGCCGCGCGCATGGGAGCGCCTGCTGCGCCATCACGATACGAGTCTGATGCGTGCAGCGCTCGATCACAACCGGCTCGATGTGCTGAGTCTCGCCGCGTTGCTCCCCGTGCTTGCCGATGGCACCGGCGAACTGTTGCGTGCACCGCGCGCCGGCGCCTGATCCGCGGGCGCGACGCTTGCCTCGCCTCCAGCGAGACTGAAACGCGAGGAAAATCGTGACGCAAGCGATCAAAATTCTAGGCATCGTCGGAAGTCTGCGACGCAACTCGTACAACCTTTACGCAATGCGCGCAGCGAAATCGAAAGCGCCGCAGGACACGGAACTGGAAATCTTCACGCTGGACGGCATCCCGCCCTTCAACCAGGATGAAGAACAACATCCGGCTGCCAAAGTGGTGCAACTCAAGTCATCGATCCGTTCGGCCGATGCCCTGCTCATCGCCACGCCGGAATACAACTATTCGATCCCCGGCGTGCTGAAAAACGCGATCGACTGGGCCACCCGCCCCTATGGCGACAATCCGTTTACAGGTAAGCCGACCGCGATCATGGGTGCGAGCCCCGGAGGCATGGGCACGTCGCGCTCGCAGTACCACCTTCGCCAAGTGCTCGTGGCGTTGAATGCATACACGCTCAATCGGCCGGAAATGATGATCAGCCATGCAGACGAGGCCTTCGATGGCGATGGCCGGCTGATCGATGAAAAGCTGAACGCGCAGCTGGAAAAATTGCTGAATGCGCTGGTGCGCTGGACGTTGCGACTGAAGAATCCGCCGGCGCAGTGAGCCGCACGAAATGCCCACGCCCGGCTTTTGACGCTCGACTACTTTTAAAGCAAATACGCCGCGTGATGGCGCAGGTGATCGGCCATGAAGGTCGAGATGAAGTAGTAGCCGTGATCGTAGCCGTCCTGCATGCGCAATTCGACGCGCGTCCCGCTCGCCTTGCACGCTTCGACGAACTGCTCGGGGAACAGCTGCGTGCCGAGAAATTGATCCGCGGTGCCCTGATCGATGAGGATGCTGCCGTCGTAACGCTGAGCGCGAATCAGTTCGGATGCGTCATAGGCGCGCCAGGCTCCGCGATCGATGCCGAGGTAACCCTCGAACGCCTTTTGCCCCCAGGGGACGTTCATGGGCGTCGCGATGGGCGCGAACGCCGACACCGACAAATAACGCTCCGGATTGCGCAGCGCGCACACCAGCGCGCCGTGACCGCCCATCGAATGACCGAATATGCTCTGCCGCTCGCTGGCGTGAAAATTGGCGCGGACGATTTCCGGTAGTTCCTCGGTCACGTAGCTGTACATGCGGTAGTTCGCCGACCACGGCGCACGTGTCGCATCCACATAAAAACCCGCGCCCAGACCGAAATCCCAATCGGCGTCATCGCCCGGCAGTCGCACCAGCCGGGGACTCGTGTCCGGTGCGACGAGAATGATGCCCAGTTCAGCCGCGACGCGTTGCGCGCCCGCCTTGATGGCGAACGTTTCCTCGGTGCAGGTCAGTCCGGCGAGATAGAACAGCACCGGCGCGCGCTCCCGCGATTGCCGCGGCCGAAAAACAGAAAAGCGCATTTCCGTACCGCACGCACGCGAATCGTGCGCATAAAACCCCTGCACACCGCCGTAGCAGGCGTGTTCGGATATCAATCGCAAATCACTCAACGTCCGGCGCTCCTCTGTCGCATGGAACTCAATCCTCGTCTTCGATGGTGAAGCCGATCTTCAGCGTCACCTGCCAGTGGGCAACCTGGCCTTCGGCAATATAGCCGCGCGTATCGACCACCTCGAACCAGTGCATCTTACGCACCGTCTTGGCCGCTTTGGCGATCGCCGTCTTGATCGCGTCTTCAATGCCGAGCGTGGACGAACCGGTCAACTCGAGGTGCTTGTAGACATGATGCGACATGGTCGTTCCTTTCGAGAAAAGTTCAACACCACGCGATTCTGGCCAGCAAAACCCTCGCCTGCCTGTTCAGTACACCACCACACTGCGAATCGACTCGCCGCTATGCATGAGTTCGAAGCCGCGATTGATCTCCTCCAGCGGCATCACATGCGTGATGAGGTCGTCGATGTTGATCTTGCCGTCCATGTACCAATCGACGATCTTCGGCACGTCGGTACGACCGCGCGCGCCGCCGAAGGCGCTGCCCTTCCACACGCGCCCGGTCACGAGCTGGAACGGCCGCGTATGGATTTCCTGCCCTGCACCCGCCACGCCGATGATCACCGATACGCCCCAGCCGCGATGGCAGCATTCCAGCGCCTGACGCATCAGTTCGACATTGCCGACGCACTCGAAGCTGTAATCCGCACCGCCGCCGGTGAGTTCGACCAAATGAGCCACCAGATCGCCCTGCACGTCCTTCGGATTGACGAAATGCGTCATGCCGAATTTGCGCGCCAGTGCTTCGCGCGCCGGATTGAGATCGACGCCGACGATCATGTCGGCACCGACCATGCGCGCGCCCTGGATCACATTCAGACCGATGCCGCCTAAACCGAACACGACCACGTTCGCACCGGGCTCGACCTTCGCCGTGTTGATGACCGCGCCGATGCCGGTCGTCACGCCGCAACCGATGTAGCAGACTTTGTCGAAGGGCGCGTCTTCGCGGATTTTCGCCAGCGCGATTTCCGGCAACACGGTGTAGTTGGAAAAGGTCGAGCAGCCCATGTAGTGATGTATGGGCTTGCCGCCGATGGAAAAGCGACTGGTGCCGTCCGGCATGACGCCCTTGCCCTGGGTGGCGCGAATGGCGGTACAGAGATTGGTTTTCTGCGACAGGCAGGACTTGCACTGGCGGCATTCAGGCGTATATAGCGGAATGACGTGATCGCCCTTTCTCAGCGAGGTGACGCCGGGCCCGACATCGACCACGATGCCCGCACCCTCGTGCCCGAAGATCGCCGGGAACAGGCCTTCCGGATCGGCGCCCGAACGGGTGAACTCGTCGGTGTGGCAGATGCCCGTCGCCTTGATTTCGACCAGCACCTCGCCCGCTTTCGGCCCCTCCAGTTGCACGGTTTCGACCACCAGCGGTTCACCGGGGGCATAGGCCACTGCAGCACGTACATCCATGGCATGTGTCCTTCAACGATAGACGGTAATGGGCTCAAGACTATGCGGCACCCGCGATGGAAGCAAGGGCGACCGCTGCGAGCGGAATTTTCACGCATCGCGGCATGCGCCTTGCAGCAATTTCGCATTCTCGCTTCGCGTGCCGTTGTTGCTGCGCTTGCGTGTGCCGCGACGACGTACGCCTCGACCGCCATGAGCATGGAAACCCACACGCCGTCCGCCACCTACGCCGAGCAGCGCGCGCGGCTGCTGATCGACATCGCGGGCATGGCCGCTTATAGCGCCAGCTACACCGGCCGCAACAACATCAGCCCGCGAGTGATGAAAGCGATCGAGCGCGTGCCACGCCATGCCTTCGTGCCGGAAGCCCAACGGCGTCATGCCTACGAAAACCGCGCGCTGCCGATCGGCGAAGGCCAGACGATTTCCCAGCCCTACATCGTTGCGCTGATGACCGACATGCTGGAGCCCGAAAAGGACGACGTCGTGCTGGAAGTCGGTACGGGCTCGGGCTATCAGGCGGCGGTGCTGGCCGAACTGGTGCAAACGGTCTATACGATTGAAGTGGTCGAATCGCTCGGTCGGCGCAGCGCCGCGATGCTAAGCGAGCTCGGATACGCCAACGTGCGCACGCGCATCGGCGACGGCTATGACGGCTGGCCGGAACATGCGCCGTTCGACGGCATCATTGTCACCGCCGCCGCGCCGCACGTTCCCGCACCGCTGATTGCGCAGCTCAAGCCCGGCGCTCGGCTGGTCATTCCGATCGGCGAGAACGGCAACCCGCAGCAGTTGCTGCTGATTCGCAAGCACGCCGACGGATCGATTTCGCAGACCGAAACCATCCCCGTGCAGTTCGTTCCCCTGACGCGCCCCCCATCCTGAAGCGACGAACGACGCGACCGCGACACTCTCGCGTTATGATTGCGCCTTTTCCGCGCGGCCGACCTGCGCCCGTCGCCCGCGACGCGCCACGGCGCTCCTCCTCCGCAAATCGTGGTTTCCTCCTCTCCGCTCGCTGCTCGCTCTTCCGCTCTGGCCACCATCGTGTCCGGCGCGACCTGGGCATTAGTGGATGGCAGTTCGCCGACCGGCGACGATGAAGGCGTATGGCTGTGCAGCGGTCTGGTGCAACGCATCGAAGCGCGTCACCCGGACGAAGTCGCGCATGCCTGCGCCCGCCTCGAACAAGCTGCGCGCGCGCGTTATGTGGTCGCCCTGCTGGACTACGAACTGGGCTACTGGCTGGAACCGCGCGCCGCCCTGCGCCCGCCCGAAATCACTCGCGCGCCATTGACGGCGCTGGTATTCGAGCAGGCAGCCTGGCTGGCACGCGACGCGTTCGACGCCGAACTCGCCGCGCTGGTCGCGACACTGCCCGAAACGGAACGCCATGCCGGGATCGCCGCGCTCGTGTACGGGCGCGACCGCAAGCGTTATTGCGCCGCCGTCAAACGCATCCTGCACTACATCCACGACGGCGATTGCTACCAGATCAACTACACCTGGCCGATGCACTTTCAGTGCTATGGCGCACCGCTTGCGCTCTACCATGCACTGCGGCAACGCCAGCCGGTGCAGCATGGCGCACTGGTGCAGTTGCCCGACCGCACGGTCCTGTCGCTGTCGCCCGAACTGTTTCTCCAACGCCGTGGCGCTCGCCTGCATTCCATGCCGATGAAAGGCACCGCGCCACGCGGCGCAACGGCCGCTGAAGATCAGCGCAACGCCGACGCATTGCAGGCATCGGAGAAGGATCGCGCCGAAAACGTCATGATCGTCGATCTCATTCGCAACGATCTCGGCCGCATCGCCACACCCGGATCGGTGCGTGTCGAATCGCTGTTCGACATCGAGCGCTACCCCACCGTGCTGCAGATGGTATCGACGGTTGCCGCCGAAGCGCCGCACGCGACGCTGCACGATATCCTGCACGCACTATTCCCCTGCGGCTCAATCACCGGCGCGCCGAAAATTCGCGCCATGCAGATCGCCCAGGAACTCGAGGTCGGCCCGCGTCATCTGTACACCGGCAGCATCGGCCTGTTCCGCCCGGGCGGCGACTTCAGCCTCAGCGTTGCCATCCGCACGCTCGAAGTCGAGCCCGACGGCAGCGGACGACTCGGCATCGGCGGCGGCATCGTCGCCGACTCGGACCCCGATCGCGAATACGAAGAATGTCTGGCCAAGGCGCGCTTCGCCATCGATCTGCCGGTCGAATTCGAACTGATCGAAACGCTGCGCCTGGAACCGCAAGAGGAAGCACCTTATCCGCTGCTGTCCTGGCACCTCGAACGA
>DATCWO010000158.1:0-8808 GCA_036566325.1 Burkholderiales bacterium
TACACGCCGCTCGGCATCCGGCGCTGCGCAGCATCGCGCCACCCGAAGAACGTTAGCCCGACGCCGCCGGCAGGCGAAACCAGAAACAGGCGCCCGCACCCGGCGCGCCCTCCGCCCAGACCGACCCGCCGTGACGTTCGACAATGCGCTTGACGATGGTGAGTCCGACGCCCGAGCCTTCGAAATCGCTCGCGCGATGCAGCCGCTGCAGCGGCTGGAACAGTCGATCACTCCCCTGCGCATCAAAGCCGACGCCGTTGTCGCGCACGTAAAAGGCGGTGTCGCGCCCGTTGTCGTGAACGGAATTCATGCAGCCGAACTCGACTCGCGGCGCGTCGATATGACGGGTGAACTTCCAGGCGTTGTCGAGCAGACGCTGCAGCACGGCATGCAGCAGATTTCGATCTCCCCATGCCGGCGCGCTTTGCGGCGCCACCACTTCGACCGGACGCCCGGTCGACACGCTGTTCAGTTCGGCGGCGATCGCGCGCACCATTTCGGCGAGATCGAGCGGTTCGGGATGCAGTTCGGCCCGATTGAAACGTGACAGCTGCAGCAGATCATCGAGCAATTGCGACATGCGTCCGGTGGCGGTCACGATGCGCGGCAGATATTGCCGCGCACTCGCCTCGAGCGAGCCCGGCTCGCTTTCCAGCAGGACCTCGCTGAATCCACCGATGGCCCGCAGCGGCGCACGCAAATCGTGCGACACCGCATAGGCAAACGCATCGAAGTCCGCGCGCGCCGAATCGAGGTCGCGCTGCAGCGCGATGACGCGGCGGTCCTCGCTCAATTCCGTGGTTTTGCGCACGGTGAAGTCGAGCATCACGCCGATGAGATGTCGCGCACCATCGCCGCCATTCGCCATGCGGCCGCGAATCGCCAGCCACGCCGCTCTTTCGCCCGCGCATTCGAGCGCAAAGGGGGTCCCGCTTTCGCGCGCATGCCGGAGCGCGCGGCTGAACGCCGGCTGCGCATCCGGATGAACGCAGGCGATCAACCCCTCCGCATCCTCAGGCAGGCAACCCAACAAAGTTTCATCGCCGAGGCAGGCGAATCGATCGCTATCGAGATTCCAGTCCCAGGTGACGAAGCCTGTGTCCATCGTCGACTGCTGCATAACGGGGAAAGTTGAAGGCATATTCATGGCGGAACAAGCGAGTCACACGAAAAAATCAATCAGCGCCGAACCCGATATGGCCGGCAAGTGTAACGCCCTGTCGGGTTTGATACCTGTGCAGGGCCGGTAGCCGCGAATCGCCTGCATCGCTCCATCAGGGCGCGGTGTCGTCAAGCAACTGATTGGCCCAGCGCAACGCCGCCCATCCCAACCGCAACAAATCGCTCTTGGCCAGCCGCAGGGCGATCAGATGCCGGTCCACTTCGTGGCGTTGCGCGGATTCGAGCAACTCGACCAATTGCAGCAGGCGACCGAGCCGGCCGCTGCCTTCGAGCAGCGCATCGCGCACTTCGTCGGCAACGTTCAATTGTTCGATGATCTGCGAGCGCGGAAAGCCCAGCAGCGCATCGACCAGCGAGAGCATGCCGGTCATGAAGGCGTGATCGTGATACTGCTCGCCGCTCGGATCCTCATGCCAGGCAATGCTTTCCATCAGCCGCCCGCGCATCGCCGCGGTCTGCAGCAGCGGCGACATGACGAACCGGTCGGTGCGTTCGCCGGTATAGAGCAATAACTGCAACCACACTTGCAATTGACGACGGCCGAGCATCACCAGACCGTGCTTGATGGAAGCGATTTTGGTCGGCAATCCGGCGGCGGCCGAGTTCACCAGCCGCAACAGGTTGTAGCCGAGTTGCGGATTACGCTTGAACTCCTCTTCGATCTCCGGCAGTTCGGCGTCGCTGTAGATCAACGCCAGCAACCGCAGCATGCTGCCGCGCGCACGCGCCGAACGCTTCGCGCTGAGCAATTCGGGGCGGGCGAAGTGATAACCCTGGAACAGATCCAGACCGATTTCGCGACAATGCAGGAACTGCGCTTCGGTTTCGACCTTTTCGGCGATCAGCATCACGCCGCTTTTGCGCAACGGCGCGCAGACCTCGTCGAGTTGATCAAGCGCGACGTCGGCAAGATCGACCTTCACCATGGTAGCCAGCGGCAACAGCGGCTCGATGCGCGCGAAATCGCCGACGTAATCGTCCAGCGCGATTTCGAAGCCGCGCTTGCGCAGTTCGCCGCAGCGATCGATGAGCGCCGCGTCAATGACGGTGGATTCGAGGATTTCGAGCACGATGCGTTCGGGCCGCAGCAGGTCGGGCAGTTCGCTGGCAAGAAACTGCGCATCGACATTCAGGAAACCGCGCAAACGTCCAAGTACCTGCTGAATGCCCATTTCATTGAGCACATTGCCCATGACCGTGCTGGTTGCCCGCATGTCATCGGTCACATTGATCGGCCCTTCGCCCTGGCGAAACAGCAGCTCGAAGCCATACAGCTCGCCGTTGCGATCGACGATCGGCTGGCGCGCCAGATAGAGGTTTTCCATTGCCTGCACGCCTCCCTGCGTGTTGCAGTCGCTGTCGTGATCCGAATACGTTTACACCCGTATGCCCTGTTTGCTGCTCGCGCCCAGATGCGTAAACACCCGAGCTGCGATATCGCGCAAGGACACGATTTCATCGACCGCGCCGAGCGCGACCGCCTCGCGCGGCATGCCGTACACCACACATGAGGCTTCATCCTGGGCGATGTTGTAGGCGCCGGCCTGTTTCATTTCGAGCATCGCCTGAGCGCCGTCCTTGCCCATGCCGGTCATCATGATGCCCACCGCATTCGGCCCGACCACGGTTGCAGCGGAGCGAAACAACACTTCCACCGAAGGCTTGTGCCGATTGACCGGCGGCGCATCGGACAGCGCGGTGACATAGTTCGCGCCGCTGCGTTTCACCAGCAGATGCTGGGCACCCGGGGCGATGTAGGCATGTCCCGGCAGCACACGCTCGTTGTGTTCGGCTTCCTTGACCGTGATCTTGCACAGCCCGTCCAGACGTCGCGCGAAGGCCGCGGTGAAACCGGCCGGCATGTGCTGCGTGACCAGCACGCCGGGCGAATCCGGCGGCAGTTGAGTGAGAAATTCGCGCAGCGCTTCGGTGCCGCCCGTGGACGCGCCGACGATGATCAATTTTTCCGTCGAGACACGGCGATTGCCGACCGCTGCCGGCACATTGCCCGGCCGGTCCGGTGCGCTGCGCTGCACGCGTGCGTTGGCGGCGGTGCGGATGCGTTCGATGATCGCCTCGGCGCCTTCGGTCATGCCTCTGGCGATTTCAAGCTTCGGCTTGGCGATGAAATCGATCGCGCCCAACTCCAGCGCTCGCATGGTGACGTCCGAACCGCGCTCTGTCAGCGTGGACACCATGACGACCGGCATCGGCCGCAGCCGCATCAGTTTTTCGAGAAAGTCGAGGCCGTCCATTTTCGGCATTTCGACGTCGAGCGTAAGCACATCCGGATTGGTGGTCTTGATCAGTTCGCGCGCGGCATAGGGATCGGCCGCCGTACCGACCACGGTCATATCGGGTACCGCGTTGATGATCTCGGTCATCAGTCGGCGTATCAGCGCGGAATCATCGACCACCAGCACCTTGATGCGATTCATGTCCCACCCTTATGAAACAGCTCGACGCTGCCTTCCACATGCGTATCGGCCAGGCGACGCACATAGTCTTCCTCGCGCCGCAGTACGGTATCGTTGTGCAACGTCCGCAACTTCTTCACCAGCACCCGCCCGCTGCGTGGAAAAAAGTAGACCTTGCGCGCACAGTCATCGAGCAAATCGGCCGCTGTGAGCGGAAGCCGTTCGCGTGCGATGTAGTCGAGCACGAAATCGGCGTTGTGCGCGCCGACCTTGGTATGGTGCATGCTCGACATCACGTTGCCGCCGCCAAACACCTTCGCTTCAAGGTTGGCACGGTGTGCGCCGCGCTTGAGCAGTTCGTTCAACAGCATTTCCATGGCGTGTACGCCATAGCGCGCAGACGGTGCGCACACGCCGTATTGTTCCTCACCGTTCTTCGGCAGCATGAAATGATTCATGCCGCCGATGCCGGTAACGGTGTCGCGCACACAGGCCGCGACGCACGAACCGAGCACCGTGACGAGCACCACGTCATTGCTCGATACATAGAATTCGCCCGGCAGAATCTTTGCTGCCTGTACGCCGAAGCGCGAATCGAAATAGATATTGGACGCTGCCGCCCCAGGAGCGTCGCGCCTGTCTTCCGCCCGCGACGCGTTATCGGCTATTGGCATCGATCGTCCTGCCGTATACCGTCTTGCCGCGCGCAAGAAACAGATCGCGCGCGTGATAGAGGTTTTCCGAGTGGCCGACGAACAGCAGGCCGCCGGGCTTGAGCAGTGGAACGAATTTTTCCAGCATGCGGTATTGCGTCGTCTTGTCGAAATAGATCATCACGTTGCGACAGAAGATCGCATCAAAGCCGCCGCGCACATCCCACTTCCCATCAAGCAGATTGACCCGCCTGAAGGTGAGCAGCGCCTGCAACTCGGGCTTGACGCGCACCTTTTGCTCGTGCGCACCGCGCCCGCGCAAAAAATGCCGCCGCTTGATGTTTTCGTCGAGCTTGGCGATGCGCTCCGCGTCGTACACGCCAGTACGCGCAACGTCGAGCACGTTGGTATCGATGTCGCTGGCGAGGATTTTGATGCGCGAAGCCGCACCCGGCAGCGCATCGAGCGCCGTCATGGCGATCGAGTACGGTTCCTCGCCGGTCGAGGCGGCACAGCACCAGATGCCGATTTCAGACTGGGTGCGCCGTTGGCGCAGAAAGTCCGCCAGCAGCGGAAAGTGATGTTCCTCACGAAAGAACGCGGTGAGGTTGGTGGTCAGTGCGTTAACGAACTCCTGCCACTCGGGGGTGTCCGCGCCTTCCAGCCAATCCAGATATTCGCCGAAGCTGCGCTTGCGCAGAGCGCGCAGCCGGCGCGACAGACGGCTGTACACCATGTTCTGCTTGCTGGGATTGAGATGGATACCGGCGCGCGCATGAATCAGCTTGCGCACGCGATCGAAGTCGCGCTGCGAAAAATCGAATTCGCGTTCCGTGATCTGCTCGGGAAGCTGGACGCTTGCGTTCATACCTACACCGACTCCATGAAGCGAAGCGCGCTGCCGCGCTCGCGGCCATCCTCAGCACTTAAGCGGATTTCTCCCCGGATAAAGGCCGCCCCTCGCAGGGCGGCCGATCAGGCTCAGAACTCTTCCCACTCGTCGCTGCCGCCGGCCAGTGCGACCTTCCTGCCGGAGGACACCGCCGGCGCCGCCGCCGGCTTGAGCGGTAGACGCTCGACATTGCTCGGACGACCCGGACTGCGACGCTCCACCTCCGGCCGCGCCACCGACGCCGCTTCGCCGTCTCCCGACAGCTTGAACGCCGACACCGCCTGCGCCAGCGTGCTCGCCTGATCCTTCATCGATTCGGCAGCCGCCGCGGCCTCTTCCACCAGCGCCGCGTTCTGCTGCGTCACCTGGTCCATCTGCGTGATCGCCTGATTCACCTGCTCGATGCCCGAGCTTTGCTCCATGCTCGCCGCAGTGATCTCGGCCATGATGTCGGCCACGCGCTTCACCGACGTGACGATATCTTCCATCGTCCGCCCGGCCGTATCGACCTGCTTCGAACCCTGCTCGACTTTGCTCACCGAATCCTCGATCAGCGTCTTGATCTCCTTGGCCGCCGCCGCGCTGCGTTGCGCCAGACTGCGCACCTCGGAGGCCACCACTGCAAAGCCGCGCCCCTGCTCGCCCGCACGCGCCGCTTCCACCGCTGCGTTGAGGGCAAGAATGTTGGTCTGGAAGGCGATGCCGTCGATCACGCCGATGATGTCGGCAATCTTTTTCGAACTCGCGGTGATTCCGTTCATCGTAGCCACCACTTCGCCCACCACCGCACCACCCTTGCTCGCCACCTCCGACGCCCCCGCAGCCAGTTGATTGGCCTGCTTGGCGTTCTCCGCGTTCTGCTTCACCGTCGCGGTCAACTCTTCCATCGCACTGGCCGTCTCTTCCAGACTCGACGCCTGCTCCTCCGTGCGCGAACTCAAATCCTGGTTCCCCGCAGCGATCTCGGAACTTGCGCTGTTGATCGCCTTCGACGCCTCACGGATATCGCCGACGATGCGTGTGAGTGTCTGCACCATCTGATGCATGGCGCCTTCGAGTTGCGCCGTTTCATCCTTGCCTTCGATCACGATGTCATGGTCGAGATCGCCCTTGGCCACCGCTTCGGCAACCTCGAGCGAATCGCGCAGCGGTTTGACGATGGCACGCGTGACGTACCATGCGCCGAGCGCGGCCAGCAACGCGGCGACGAGCAAGCCACCGATCATCAACATGCCGGTGCGCTCATTGCCCGCGATCATCTCGTTCGATTGCGCGTCGATGCGCTGTTCCTGATAGCCGGTAAATTCGTCGAGGCTCTTCTTGTAGTTTGCGACAACGGGCAACAGAACGGTCCTGTAGTGATTACCCGCTTCGTCGAAACGGGACTGGCGCAGCAAATCGATGACGTCGTTACGTTGTTTGATGAACGTCTGACGATTGGTCTTCATCACTTCGTACAGCTTCATTTCCTCTTCGTTGACCACCAGCTCGTCGAGTTTCTTGATCGTCTCCGCGTTCTGAGAGCGATTGGCGTTCATCTGCTTGAACAGCTCTTCGATATGGCTGAAATCCTGGCTGATCATCATCTCCGCGACGATCTGCATGTTGCCCTGGCCGTTTTCGGCGACCGAGTTCGCATGCATCATCTTGACGACGTTCTCGTCCTTGATGATGCGTGCCATTTCGCCGTTCTCCGCGTTGCTCCGCATCGACAGCACGACCACGACGACGAACAGTCCGACCACGAGGCCGAACGCGACGGCGAGCTTGGCGCCGATTTTCAAGTTTGCAAATTTCATGATTACCCCTCTCCCGACTTAATCGACCGTCAAGCGGCCACGGATTCCTCGGTGCCGGCATCGATCAACGCCAGGTCGCCGCTTGTCATCAACTTCTCGATATCCAGCAAGATCAACATGCGGTCGTCGATCGCGCCCAACCCGGTGAGATAGCGCGTATCGACCGTCGCGCCGAAATCGGGCGCCGGACGGACCTGCTCTGCAGTCAGCGCAATCACGTCGGATACGCCGTCGACCACCACGCCCATGGTGCGTCCGTCCAGGTTGAGGATGATCACCACGGTGAACTGGTCGTAGCTCGGTTCGCCGAGATTGAAACGGATGCGCAGATCGACGATCGGCACGATGGTGCCGCGCAGATTCATGACGCCCTTGATGTACGGCGGCGCATTGGCGATGCGGGTCACCGCGTCGTAGCCGCGAATTTCCTGCACCTTGAGAATGTCGATACCGTACTCTTCGGTGCCCAGCGCGAAGGTCAGAAATTCTCCGCCCTGCGCGCCCGTATCTTCATGTTTGTCGTTCTGCGACATGGATGTCCTTTCAGTGTCGACTCATCCGGACCAGTGTCGGCACGTCGAGGATCAACGCGACGCCGCCGTCACCGAGAATGGTGGCCCCGGACACGCCGGGAACCCTGCGATAGTTCGCTTCGAGGCTTTTCACCACGACCTGCTGCTGGCCGAGGAGCTCGTCCACCAGGAATGCGTTCTTCACGCCTTCGGATTCCACCACCAGCATGATTCCTTCACGCGCATCCGGGTTGCGCGCGCCGCCGGGAAAGATGTCGTACAGCGAGACGACCGGCAGATATTCGTCGCGCACTTCGACGACATAACCGCCGCCGACGACCGAGCGCACCGCGCGGTTCGACACCTGCAGCGATTCGACCACGGTGGCGAGCGGAATGATGTACACGTCATCGCCCACGCCCACCGACATGCCGTCGATGATGGCCAGCGTGAGCGGCAGCCGCACCATCGTGCGCGTCCCGAAACCCGATGCGGATTCGATTTCCACCGTGCCGCCCAGCTCGGTGATGTTGCGCTTCACTACATCCATGCCGACGCCGCGACCGGAAACGTCGGTGATGGCGTCCGCGGTCGAAAACCCCGCTTCGAAAACCAGCATCCATACTTCCGCGTCGGTCATCGCGTCGTGCACGGCCAGGCCGCGCTCGCGCGCCTTGGCAAGAATCTTTGCGCGATCGAGCCCTTTGCCGTCATCGATCACCTCGATGAGGATGCTGCCGCCCTGATGCGCGGCGCGCAGCGTGACCGACCCCTGTGCCGGCTTACCCGCAGCGGTGCGCGCGTCCGGCATCTCGATGCCGTGATCGACCGAGTTGCGGATCAGATGCGTCAGCGGATCGGCGATCTTTTCGACCAGACCCTTGTCGAGTTCGGTGGCCTCGCCTTCGGTATTCAACTGCACCTGCTTGCCGAGTTTGGCCGCGAGATCGCGCACCATGCGCGGAAAACGCTTGAACACGAAACCGATCGGCATCATGCGGATCGACATCACCGATTCCTGCAGGTCGCGCGTGTTGCGCTCCAGATCGGTCATGCCGGCGAGCACGTTCTGATACAGCAGCGGATCGAGTTGCGAAACCGATTGCGCCAGCATTGCCTGCGTGATGACGAGTTCGCCGACCTGGTTGATGAGTTGATCGACCTTCTCGATGCTCACCCGGATCGAAGCGTTGTCGCCGTGCGCGTTCTGCACCGTCTTGTCGGTATCGCGCCGACCCGTGCGCACGGGTTCGGTGGCCGGCTGATCGCTGGCACGGCGCCCGTGCGGCTGCACCGATGCCGCCGCGACGGCCGGCGCTGCGGGGAAGAAACCGTAGCCTTCGTCCGCGCCCG
>DATCWO010000167.1:0-7746 GCA_036566325.1 Burkholderiales bacterium
CGCCTGATAAATATGATTGTCGTCGATGCTGTGAGAGCGGCCGACCCGGTGCGAGGAACGCACGCCGAACTCCGCTTCGAGCGGGTTGAGAAAGCCCTCGAAAAAATCGAACACCAGCGCATCGGCCTGACGAATCGTGTCACGCACAGCGTCGTTGAGCAGCGTCGTGAAGACTACCGGTCGGTTGTGTGAGGCGCGCTTGACTGCTTCGATGCGGGCCAGGCATTCCCGCGCCTTCTCGACGGTGTCGACGAACGGAATGACCGTGTGAGTAAAGTGGATACCCTCGAACTGCGTCAGCAGGCTGTGGCCCAAAGTCTCGGCTGTGATGCCGGTGCTGTCCGACACGAAGAAAACTGTTCGTTCGATCGTGGGCATGTTTGGTGTATAAATATCGTCGCTCGATCAGCGTTCTCGAACCATATCCAGTTCCTTGCGGTACAGCAATGGGGGCGGTAGTCATGACAGACGGCGCGTACGTAGTCGGATTCGATGCTTTGCGCATGGGGGATGTCGAGCGGGTGGGCGGCAAGAACGCCTCGCTCGGCGAAATGATCAGTCAACTGGCGCAATCCGGCATCCGCGTGCCGGGAGGGTTTGCCACCACCGCCGACGCCTATCGCGATTTCCTGCACGAAACCGGGCTGGCCGACCGCATCAATGCGCGCCTGAAGAGACTCAACCCTGATGATGTGACGGCGCTGGCCGAATGCGGCGCGGAAATCCGTCAGTGGATTGTCGATGCGCCGCTGCCGCAGCGGCTGGAGGCGGATATTGCGACTTCGTATCGCGCGCTCATGGCCGAGGGCGAGTTTCCGGTCGCGGTGCGTTCGAGCGCGACTGCGGAAGACTTGCCCGACGCCTCATTCGCCGGCCAGCAGGAAAGCTTTCTCAACATCCAGGGATTGGCCAACGTGCTCGCGGCCATCAAGCACGTCTTCGCCTCGCTGTACAACGACCGCGCCATCTCCTATCGCGTCCACAAGGGCTATGAGCATGAGGCGGTTGCGTTATCGGCCGGTATCCAGCGCATGGTTCGCAGCGATCTGGCGGCCAGCGGCGTGATGTTCACGTTAGACACCGAATCCGGCTTCAACGACGTCGTCTTCATTACCGCCTCCTATGGCCTGGGCGAGACGATCGTGCAGGGCGCCGTCAATCCGGACGAGTTCTACGTCCACAAGCCGATGCTGCAAGCCGGCCGACCCGCAATCCTGCGGCGCGGGCTCGGGTCGAAGCTGATCAAGATGATTTTCACGAATGGGACGCAGGCTGGGAATTCGACGGCCACCGCCGATGTGCCGGCCGGCGATCGTCACCGTTTCTGTATCGACGACGACGATGTGCTCGAATTGGCCCGCTATGCCATGTCCATCGAGCAGCACTATGGCCGGCCGATGGACATCGAATGGGGCAAGGACGGCCTGGACGGCAAAATCTACATTCTCCAAGCGCGACCGGAGACAGTGAAGTCGCAAAAATCGAAAGACATTCAGGAACGCTATCGTCTGAAAGGCGCGTCGAAATTACTGGTGTCGGGGCGCGCGATTGGCAACAAGATCGGCGCCGGCACGGTGCGTCTGGTGCAAAGCGCGGCTGAAATGTCGCGTGTGTTGCCGGGCGATGTGCTCGTTACGGATATGACCGACCCGAACTGGGAGCCGGTGATGAAGCGCGCAGCGGCCATTGTCACAAATCGTGGCGGCCGTACCTGTCATGCGGCGATCATCGCGCGCGAACTGGGTATTCCGGCCGTGGTGGGATGCAACGATGCGACGCAGATTCTGCGGGACGGCGTCGAGGTCACCGTGGCGTGCGCGGAGGGCGACACGGGCTATGTCTACGAAGGCATCCTGCCGTTCGAGGTGAGCGAACAGTCGCTCGGCGAACTGCCGCGCATTCCCGTAAAAATCAGCATGAACGTCGGCAACCCGCAACTCGCTTTCGATCTCGCCGGCCTGCCTGGTGCAGGCGTCGGGCTCGCGCGTCTCGAGTTTGTGATCAACAACATGATTGCAGTGCATCCGAAGGCTGCGCTTGAATACCCGGACCTGCCGGCGGAACTGAAGGTCGCGGTGGAAGAGGCGTCGCGCGGTTATGCCACGCCGAGGGCGTTCTTCGTCGAGAAGCTCACCGAAGGCGTTGCGACCATCGCCGCCGCGTTCTGGCCGAAGCAGGTCATCGTCCGACTGTCGGATTTCAAATCGAATGAGTATCGCAAGCTGCTTGGCGGCGGCCGTTACGAGCCGGAGGAAGAAAATCCGATGCTCGGTTTTCGCGGCGCGTGCCGGTATCTCGATCCGTCATTCCAGGACTGCTTCGAGATGGAATGCGAAGCGCTGAAAAAAGTACGCGACGTGCTCGGTCTCACCAATGTGGAACTGATGGTGCCGTTCGTGCGGACCCTGGATGAGGCGAAGGGCGTCATCGAATTACTCGCTCGACATGGTCTGAAGCGCGGCGAAAACGGTTTGCGCATCGTGATGATGTGCGAGCTGCCCTCGAACGCGATTCTGGCCGACCAGTTTCTCGAATTTTTCGATGGCTTTTCGATCGGTTCGAACGACCTCACCCAGCTCACACTCGGCGTGGATCGCGACTCCGGGTTGGTCGCTGCATCCTTCGATGAACGCGATCCGGCGGTGCAGGCGCTGTTGCGAATGGCGATCCAGGCCTGCCGCAAACAGAACAAGTACGTCGGCATTTGCGGGCAGGGGCCATCGGACTATCCGGAACTCGCCCGCTGGCTGGCGAACGAGGGCATCACCAGCCTGTCGCTCAATCCCGATACGGTTGTCGATACCTGGCTGGAACTGGCGAAGGCTGCGTGAGCGCCTTCCGACCGCCTACGACGCGTCCTTGCCTTTGCTGCGTACCAGCCGCTGCTTTTCACGCTGCCATTCGCGATCTTTTTCGGCTTGACGTTTGTCGTGCTGCTTTTTGCCCTTCGCCAAGCCGATTTCCAGCTTGATGCGGCCCCTGGTGTAATGCAAGTTGAGCGGCACCATGGTGTAACCCGCGCGCTCCACCTTGCCGATCAGTTTGCTGATTTCTTCTGAGTGCAGCAGCAGCTTGCGCGTCCGCACGGGATCGGGATTCACATGGGTCGATGCCGAGCCGAGCGGGCTGATGTGTGCGCCGATCAGAAACAGTTCTTCGCGCCTAACGACGACGTACGCTTCCTTGAGCTGCGCGCGGGCAGCGCGAATCGCCTTGACTTCCCAGCCTTCCAGCACAATGCCGGCCTCGAAGCGCTCTTCGATGAAGTAGTCGTGAAAGGCCTTGCGGTTGTCGGCGATGCTCATGATGTTTGATTGGGTGCAACCGGAATGGCCGCCTGTTAATGCGGTGCGATGTGGCGATTCGATACGAAGATACCGAATAACGCCGCCACTCTTTAAAATACCGCCTGCGATTCTATCAGTACCGTCAATGATCACAGTCGAACGCTCTGCCCTTGTGCTGTATTCCGCCGACCTTATGTACAGTCTGGTGGAGGACATCGAATCCTATCCGCTGTTTCTGCCATGGTGCGGCGGCACCGAAGTGCATGAGCGCGACGAGCAGCGCACGCTGGCGACCATTCATGTCGATTACCACGGCCTGCGCCAGCATTTCACTACCGAGAACGTCAAGGTGCCGGGATCGAGTATCGATATGAAGTTGGTGCGGGGGCCGTTCAGCCAACTGGACGGGTTGTGGTCCTTCACGCCGCTTACCGCCACGGAGAGCAAGGTGCATCTGCGCTTGAGCTACAAGCTCTCCAACCCGATTCTCGCGCGTCTCGGCGGACCGGTATTCCACTACATCGCCAATACGTTCGTGGATGCCTTCGTCCAGCGCGCCGACGCCTTGCACGCAGCCGAAGCGAAGCGATGATCACGGTCGAGGTCGTTTATGCCGCACCGCAACGGCAGGCACTTTATCGGGTGGAAATGGGCGCGGAGCGAACGGTGCGTGCGGCGATCGAAGCCAGCGGTGTGCTGAACGACTTTCCCGAAATCGAACTGGCTCGCAATCGGGTCGGTATTTTTTCGAAGCTTGCGCAACTGGACACGCTGCTGCGCGATGGGGATCGGGTGGAAATCTACCGCCCGCTGCAGGCTGACCCCAAGGAAGCGCGCCGCCGAAGGGCGAAGCAGGGGCCCCTTTAGGGGATGCGACCCCGGAGGCGGTGAAGGCGCCTGCGTTTCGACGTCGGATGCGCCCGACTTGCATTCACGCAAGCGGAAGCCCTGCTCACTGCTCGCAGGCGCGCCGCGCGCGCGTCGACGCACGGCGCAAAAAATAGCTAGCTGCAGTGCGTGCCGAGATCCTTGCGTGCGCGTTCGGCCTCTTGCTGGATCTGCTTGTCGTCCAGGAATTCTGTTTCGCCCTTGTCGTTGGTGCGTGCGATGCGCCGCCCGCCTTCGACCGATTTCAGATAATTGCGGGTGCGTTGGCAGGATTCGTCCTTGGCGCGCTTTTCTTCGTCGAGTTTGGCCTGTTTCTGACGCGCTTCCTCGGCTTCCATGCGGCGCTTGCGGAATGCCTGTTCCTTTTCCGCGATTGTCTGTGGTGCGCCGGGCGCGGCGGATTCAGTGCCTGCTGCGGGAGCATCGCCCTCCGCCTTGTCTGCTTCGTCGACGTTCGCAACCGGTGCGGGGGTGGGCATATTCACCCCCGAACGACTGATTTTCTGGGCCTGCTGGTGCGTCGGAGGGCGATCGGAATACTGAGTACGGCCGTTCGCGTCGGTCCATTTATACAGTTGGGCGGAGGCGGGAAGGGCAACGCAACAAAGGAGGAGCAGGGCGACGCGGAAACTACGAGGAAGCATGACGCTGTCCTAAAGAAAATGCTCGCCGCACCTTAGCCTGCGGCTTGGTGCCAGTCAATCGGGAGGCCGGGCCAAATGCGGCGGATTCAGCATCGAATTGCGCGCGGTATCGGTCAGACTCTCCTCATCCATTCCTAAGCCACGTATAATGCGGCTTTGGTCGCCACAGTCACTATGCGCGTCATTCACAAGGCCCTGACGTTCGACGACGTCCTGCTCGTCCCCGCCCACTCCACCATCCTGCCGCGCGACGTAAGTCTCCGTACGCGCCTCACGCGGAATATTCAGTTGAATATTCCGTTGCTGTCCGCCGCCATGGACACCGTGACGGACTCCCGCCTGGCTATTGCCATGGCGCAGGAAGGTGGCATCGGCATCGTTCATAAAAATATGCCCCCCAAGGCGCAGGCCGCCGAGGTGCTGAGGGTCAAACGCTATGAGTCCGGCGTCGTGCGGGATCCGATCACGATCCCGCCTGACATGACCGTACGCGAAGTCAAGGCGCTGACCCAACAACACAAGTTTTCCGGACTGCCTGTCGTCGAAGGCAAGAAAGTCGTCGGCATCGTAACGAACCGCGATCTGCGCTTCGAAACCCGCCTGGATGAACCGGTGCGTTCGATCATGACGCCGCGCGATAAGCTGGTGACGGTACGCGAGAGCGCGACACTGGAAGAAGCGACCGTCCTGCTGCACAAGCATCGCCTGGAGCGCGTGCTGGTCATCAACGACGCATTCGATCTGCGCGGCCTCATTACAGTCAAGGATCTGCTCAAGGCGAGCGAATATCCTCTGGCCTGCAAGGACGAACACGGCAAATTGCGCGTCGGCGCGGCGATCGGCGTCGGTGAAGGCACCGAAGAGCGCGCGGCACTGCTGATCGAAGCCGGCGTCGATGTTCTGGTCGTGGATACGGCCCATGGTCATTCGCAGGGCGTGCTCGATCGCGTGAAGTGGGTCAAGAAGAATTTCCCGTATGTGGAAGTGATCGGCGGCAATATCGCCACGGCTGCCGCGGCGCGTGCGCTGGTCGATCACGGCGCCGATGCAGTCAAGGTCGGCATCGGCCCGGGTTCCATCTGCACCACCCGTGTCGTGGCCGGTGTCGGCGTTCCGCAGATCACTGCCATCCAGGATGTGGCGGAAGGTCTTGCAGGAACCAACGTACCGATCATCGCCGACGGTGGCGTGCGCTATTCCGGCGACATTCCCAAGGCCATTGCGGCGGGCGCCAACTGCGTCATGCTGGGCAGTCTGTTCGCCGGAACGGAAGAAGCGCCGGGCGAAATCGAGCTCTATCAGGGCCGCTCCTACAAGTCATATCGCGGCATGGGTTCGCTGGGCGCCATGCAACAGGGCGCCGCAGACCGCTATTTCCAGGATCCGGAAGCCAACGCGGACAAGCTGGTCCCCGAAGGCGTCGAAGGCCGTGTGCCCTACAAGGGCTCGGTGGTGAGAGTCATCGACCAGTTGCTGGGCGGACTACGCGCGAGCATGGGATACATGGGTTGCGCCAGCATCGAGGAGATACATACTCGCGCCGAGTTCGTCGAAATTTCGGGTGCGGGCATGCGCGAATCGCATGTACATGACGTGCAGATCGTCAAGGAAGCGCCGAACTATCACGTCGAGTAGTACGAGCGACGTCTTTAAAACACGATAGACGCCGACGGACGACCTCAAGCAGAGGTCTGCCGCCGGCGCTTTTCAATCTGCCAGGCCATGCACGAAAAAATCCTCATCCTCGACTTCGGCGCACAGTACTCGCAACTGATCGCACGTCGCGTGCGCGAAGCGCGCGTCTATTGCGAACTGCATCCTTTCGACGTTACGGATGCATTCGTGCGCGAATTCGAGCCGACGGGAATCATCCTGTCCGGCGGTCCGTCATCGGTGACCGAAGATGAAACGCCGCGTGCGCCGCAGGTGGTGTTCGAACTCGGTGTGCCGGTTTTCGGCATTTGCTATGGCATGCAGACCATGGCGGCGCAACTCGGCGGCGTAGTGGAAAACTCCAAGGTGCGCGAGTTCGGCTATGCCGAATTGCGTGCGCAGGGACACTCCGCGTTGCTGAAGGACTTGCAGGATCGCAGCAATGAAGCGGGGCATGGCTTGCTCGACGTGTGGATGAGTCACGGCGACAAAGTGACTGCCGTGCCACCGGGCTTCAAGATCATCGCCAGCAACCCGTCCACGCCGATCGCGGGAATGGCCGATGAATCGCGCCGCTTTTACGCGGTGCAGTTCCATCCTGAAGTGACGCATACGACACAGGGCGCGGCGATGCTGGCGCGCTTCGTGCGCGACATCTGCGGCTGCAAGGGCGACTGGAACATGCCCGACTATGTCGCCGAAGCGGTCGCGCAGATCCGCACGCAGGTCGGCAAGGAAGAAGTCATTCTCGGTTTATCGGGCGGTGTCGATTCGTCTGTGGCCGCGGCGCTGATCCATCGTGCCATCGGCGACCAGCTGACCTGCATTTTTGTCGACACCGGATTGCTGCGCAAAGACGAAGCGACACAGGTCATGAAAACCTTCGGCCAGCATCTGGGCGTGAAGGTGGATATGGTGGACGGCTCCGAGCGTTTCATGCGCGAGCTTGCGGGCGTCGCCGATCCGGAACAGAAGCGCAAGATCATCGGCCGCGAATTCGTGCACGTGTTCCAGGAAGAAGCGGAGCGCCTGCCCAACGCCAAATGGCTGGCGCAGGGCACGATCTATCCGGACGTGATCGAATCGGCGGGCGCCAAGACCAAGAAAGCGCACACCATCAAGTCGCATCACAACGTCGGCGGTCTGCCCGATACGCTGCACCTCAAACTGCTCGAACCCTTGCGCGAACTGTTCAAGGATGAAGTGCGCGAACTGGGTCTCGCGCTCGGCTTGCCGCGCGATATGGTGTATCGCCATCCGTTCCCCGGACCGGG
>DATCWO010000127.1:0-5552 GCA_036566325.1 Burkholderiales bacterium
AATAAGCAGGATCCTCGGGGAGTTGGAAGAAGGCCGATGGAGTTGAGGACGGTCGCAGGCGCGGAGTGGTAGGAGCGAGGCAGAGGAATCGACTCGCCGAACTTCGCGATTTTTCACGCCGGAAAACCTTGCCGGGGCGCAAACGACACGGGGCATGAATCCCGCAGACGGCGTGCAGCGTCAGAGCTAAGGCATACCGGTCCGGGAGGCGAACCGAGGAGACAGCAATGAAGCTGATTATTCAGATTCCCTGCTATAACGAAGCGGAAACCTTGGCGATCGCGCTCGCGGCATTGCCGCGCGCGGTGCCGGGATTCGACAAGGTCGAATGGCTCGTCATCGACGACGGCAGTCGCGATCAGACCGTGCGTGTCGCGTTGCAAAACGGCGTGGACCACGTCGTGCGCCATACGCGCAATTGCGGTCTGGCGCGCGGATTCATGACCGGCCTGCACGAATGCGTACGGCTGGGCGCCGACGTGATCGTCAACACCGATGCCGACAATCAATATTGCGCTGACGATATTCCTGCGTTGACCGCGCCCATCCTCACGGGCCAGGCCGATATCGTCATCGGTGCGCGGCCGATCGAGTCCATTCGGCATTTCTCGCCGGTCAAGAAGATGCTGCAGAAGCTTGGCTCCTATGTGGTGCGCGTGGCGAGCCGCACCAGCATCCCGGATGCGCCGAGTGGTTTTCGCGCCATCAGCCGCGACGCCGCCCAACACCTGGTCGTATTCAACGAATACACCTATACGCTGGAGACCATCATCCAGGCCGGCCAGAAGAACATGGCGATCAAATCGGTGCCGATCCGCGTGAACGAGGATTTGCGGCCGTCGCGTCTGGTGAAAAGCATTCCCTCGTACATCAACAAATCCATCGCGACCATCATCCGCATTTTTGTCATCTATCGCCCGTTTCGCTTTTTCGGCAGTCTCGGCGCGCTGCTGTTTTTCGCCGGCCTGCTGATCGGTGCGCGCTTTCTTTATCACTACGCGACCGGCAACGGGGATGGGCATGTGCAATCGCTGATTCTTGCGTCGGTGCTGCTCGGCATGGGCTTCCAGACCGTACTGGTGGCCTTCCTCGCGGACCTGCTTTCGGCCAATCGCAAGATGCTCGAAGACGTGCGCTACAAGTTGAATCGCGCCGCGGACGACGCAGCACCGATCGCCCAGCATGCACCCGCGCATCGGGCGCCCTTGGAGGAGCCTGTCGTACATGGCTGATCGAGGCAGCGGTGGCATGTTCACCTTCTCGCGCGTGCATCGTCAGGGAGTCGTCGGACATAAGGTTGCAAGGGATTTGAAGGAGGGCGTCGCATGGATGATCAAACGCCGAAAATAGCGTCGAGGCGCCTGCGATGGGCGCGTGCGCTGATCATCGCTGTCACCGGTGCCGTGCTGTTGAGCATCTGGTTTGGCAGTCCAAGCGATTACCCCATCGTGCAACCCGATGCCTACGAAAATCTCACCGCCGCGTACAACCTCGGACATCACGGCGTAATTTCCACCGAGGACAACCCGGCCGTCACGACGCCGGAGCCTTCCGAGTATCGTGAACCGTTACCGATCGCTGTGCTCGCGGGCTATATCACCGCGTTGCAACCTGTGCACGGCGACAAGCCGCTCGGCGATCTGATGTTCGGCGACAACGCGCGCCTGCTCAAGCAGTCGAACATCGTGTGGGGGGTGCTGCTGTCCTTCGTCGTGTTCTGCACCATCGTGCGCTATACCGGCTCCTATGCCTGGGCAGCGTTCGGCACGCTCACAACCCACATTGGTCTGGCCGAGGAGTACAACGGCCTCTATACCGAAGTCGTCGGGGCGGCCATGCTGGCGCTGACCTGCGCCGTTGCCGCGGCGGCGGTACGTAAGCAAACCGCTGGGTGGACGTTCGCCACCGGCCTCCTGTTCGGTGCGATGACGCTCACCAAGGCTGCGTTCCTTTACGTTTCGGTTGTTCTCATCGGCTGCGTGGCCGCGTGGGGGCTGTGGCGCCTGGTGCGCGCACGCGATGCGTTGGTTCTGAAGTCGGTTGCACTGGTGTCGCTGGGACTCGTGATGGTGGTCGCGCCCTGGATGGTGCGCAACTATGTGCATTTCGACGAATGGAGCCTCAGCGGCCGCGGTGGGCAGGTGTTGCTTACGCGTGCAGTGAAAAACCAGATGACGCCGGAGGAATATCGCGGCGCCTGGTTTGCCTATGCCCCACGTCCATTGCGTTGGGTCGCCAGCAAGTTGACCGGCTTCGACAGAGACGATTTGGCCGATGGCGGACGCCTTGTGCGGCTGATGCGTCACGTCAGCCCACGCGATCGTCCGGCGGAAGCCGCTGGCCGGCCGCAGGATGCGGTGAGCTACTTCGCGAAAGTGAAAGCCATGCGCGCTGAACTGGAAATGCGCGATCCGGAGGCCAGCTCTCTGGAAATCGACGATGCGCTGAAGCAACGTGCACTCGGCATGATCAAAGCCGCGCCGCTGGCGCATCTTGCCGCGACGCCGCTATTCCTCTGGCGCGGCGCGCCCTATGTGTTCGCCATTCTGCTGGCCGGTGCGCTGTATGCGTGCGCACGTCGTCGGTGGTGGCTGCTGGCCTATGTGGCGCCGGCGATGGGGTTGGTGCTTTTCTATGCTGCACTGACCCATTTCATTCCGCGTTACGCCCTACCGATGCTGCCGGTCGCCAGCGTCGCGTTCGCCGTGCTGGGGCATATGGCACTGAACGCGACGCGGGCATGGCGCACGCGCCGCACGAGCGCACGTTCCGCGGCATTGAAAGCGTGCACGTTGAACAACCCTCGCATGTCGGAGGCAGGCTGATGAAGTCGATCCGGATTCGATGCGGCAATCAAGTTGACACGCTCGCGATCGTGTCGGCGCTGCAACTCATGACGCTGGCGGAGCGGATCATCCATGGCTGATCAAGGCAGCGAAGGATTGCTCTCGCCGTTTCTGCGCGCGCGGCGTCTGGCGGCAGCGCGACCGTATCTGCGCGGACGCGTACTCGATGTCGGATGCGGTTCAGGCTCGATGGCCGACCTGCTGCCGCCGGAACGCTATGTCGGTGTCGAGCCGGACGCCGAAACGTTGGCGCTCGCGCGCAAGCGACACCCGCAACACCGCTTCCTCGCTTCATTGCCGGATGACGACGAGTTCGACACGGTCGCATCGCTCGCCGTCATCGAACATGTGGCGAACTCCGAGGGATTTCTCAACGACCTCGCAGGCCGCCTGAAGCGCGTTTCCGCGGCGCAGATCGTATGCACGACGCCGCACCCCGTCGCTGACTGGATTCACACCGCCGGCGCGCACGTCGGCTTGTTCAGTCGCCATGCCTGCGAGGAGCACGAGGAACTCCTCGACCGCCGGAAGTTGCAGGACATCGCCGAGCGCATCGGCCTGCGTCTTGCGGAATACCGACGGTTTCTGATGGGCGCCAATCAACTGGCCGTGTTCGGCCGCAGCAAGGAGTCGTGATGAGAGTTTCTGGAGGATTGACCGAGGATGGCATCGTCGTCGGCAACACCTACGACAAGTACAACTCGCGCAATCCTGTCGTGCAACACCTGATGCGCGGTTTCGAAGACGCGCTCACCGCACTGGTGGCGCAAGTGCACCCGCGCGAAATTCACGAGGTCGGTTGCGGCGAAGGCTACTGGACCTTGCGCTGGCGCAAGGAGGGAATCGCCGCGCGCGGCAGCGATTTCTCGCGCGTCGCCGTGGATTTGGCGCGCACCAATGCGCGCGAACGACAGCTCGACACCGACATCTTCAACGTCGGCAATGTGTACGACCTGCAGCCCGCACGTGATCGCGCGCAGTTGGTCGTCTGCTGTGAAGTGCTGGAACATCTGGACGATCCAGAAGCCGGTTTGAAGGCGTTGCAAGGCGTGGCCGACCCCTGGTTGATCGTCAGCGTACCGCGCGAACCGATATGGAGCGCGATGAACATGGCGCGTGGAAAATATTGGGGGCAACTGGGCAACACGCCCGGCCATTTGCAGCGCTGGTCCACCGAGGCGTTCGTGCGCCTGGTCTCGCAGTATTTCGAAGTCATTGCTACGCGTATGCCGTTACCCTGGACGATGCTGCTGTGTCGACAACGCTCGGCATGAGCGGCATCAGCCAGAACACCAGGCGCCTGTTGCATTGGATCGGCAGCGGCCTCGCCGTTGTCGGCATCGGCTTCGTCGTTCTGAAGCTTGCCCAATATCGCGATCAGATCGATCTCGGCAAGCTTGCCGGTCCGGATTGGCTCACGCTGTTGCTGCTAGTGATGGTGTGCGGGCTGAGCGGGGTCCTGCTGGCGCTGGCATGGCGCGCCCTGTTGCGGCATGTGGGCGTGACAATCTCGTTCCCCACTGCAGTGCGCATTTACGGCATTTCGCAAATTGCCAAATACGTACCGTCGAATGTCGTCCACTTACTCGGACGGCAGGCGCTCGCGTCGGCCGAGGAACTGCCGAACTGGCCGGTGGCGAAGTCGACGCTGTGGGAGCTGGGCTGTTTGCCCTATGCCGCACTGCTGTGCGCACCTCTCGCGTTGCCTTTGCTTGATGGCGCCGTCGCGCCCTGGACCGCAGTCCTTCTTTTCGCGGCAGTGCTGCTGTTGGGCATCGGCGCTGCGTACCGATGGATTGGCGCAGCGGTGGGCCGCGCGGTCACATGTCAGCTCGTGTATCTCATTGTGGCCGGCGCGCAATTCCTGGTCGTGTTGATGTTGCTGGTGCCGGGTGCAGCGTTGGCACCGATCGCGCCGGCTGTTTGCGGTGCCTATGTGCTGGCCTGGGTAGCGGGCTTTCTCACGCCTGGTGCCCCGGCCGGCGTGGGCGTGCGCGAATTCGTGCTCTACCTGCTGCTTAGTCATATGGTCAGCCAGCCCGACCTCCTCGCAGCAGTTGTGCTCGCGCGCATGGTGAGTGTGTGCGGCGACGTGTTGTTCTATCTCGGCGCCGTGAGTGCGCGTCCCCGCGTCAACGTCGACGCGCTCTCGTGACTCTTCCCGTTCTGCATTCGTTCAGGGCGAACGATGCTCGTGGCGTTCATGGTTAGACGTGCTCGTATAGCCATGCGTCAATCGACCACTGTCGTCGTGTCGTCCTCGATCCGGCATCCGCGGTCTTCCATCGTCGTTCCGCAGCTTTGCGGGCCGGCCTGATCCAGGGGTTGGTCTCCAACATGGACATCCTCACCTTCATCGTCGAAATTTTTAAAGCGGCGGCATGGCCGTTGGCCGCAATAACGATCGCCTTGCTGTTCCGAACGGAATTGCAGTCTCTGCTGAACCGCATCAAGCGCGGCAAGGTGGGATACGCCGAGATCGAGTTCGAACACGGTGTCAGAACGCTTGAGACCAGCGTCAAGTCGGCGCCGGATATCGGCCAAGCGCAGGCGCCGACTGCTTCGGCCGTTGCGCTCGCCACGACCGACCCGCGCACCGCAATCATTCAGGCTTGGCTGGAGGTTGAAGACGCGATCACCAATCTCGCTTTCTCGCGCTCGCAGTCGTCCGACGAGGTGCCGGGCCACACGCTCGGCGCGATTCAA
>DATCWO010000139.1:0-10222 GCA_036566325.1 Burkholderiales bacterium
CGCACGCTTCAACGCCAATATCGGCGTCGTGGACAAGAAGTGGTTTCAAGGTTTGCCCAGTCCGTCGGGCGCCGCCTTGGCGGCTGGGCTGGTGTGGATCATGAACGACCTGGGAATCGAACCGATCGGTGCGTGGCGCGCACTGGCTGCGGTGGTTACCGTGTTTGCCGGCGTGACCATGGTCAGCAGCGTGCCCTTCTACAGCTTCAAAACCATCAACTTTCGCCGCGCGGTGCCCTTCTGGGCGGTGTTGGTGATCGTGCTGGTGCTCGTGGTGGTGACTTCGCATCCGCCGCTGGTACTGTTCCTGTTTTTCGTGGTGTATTCGCTGTCCGGCTACGTCATGTGGCTGTGGAATTTTCGCAAGAAGCGTTCACCTTTCTGAGGGTTCGCCATGACTACTGATCACCTCATTATTTTTGATACGACCCTGCGCGACGGGGAGCAAAGTCCCGGCGCGTCCATGAACAGGGAAGAGAAGGTTCGAATCGCCAAGCAACTCGAGCGGCTGCGCGTGGACGTCATCGAGGCTGGCTTCCCCGCCGCGTCGAACGGCGATTTCGAGGCGGTGCGTGCGGTTGCGAACGCAATCAAGGACAGTCGGGTCGCCGGTTTGTGTCGCGCCAACGAGCACGATATCGAGCGCGGCGTCGAAGCGCTGAAGAATGCGGCGAGCGGTCGCATCCACACCTTCATCGCGACCAGCGCGCTGCATATGGAAAAGAAGCTGCGCATGACGCCGGAGCAGGTGCTGGAGCAGGCCAGGGCGGCAGTGCGTTTCGCGCGCAAACATTGCGATGACGTGGAGTTCTCGCCCGAGGATGCAAGCCGCTCGGATATCGATTTTCTCTGTCGCGTGCTGGAAGCCGTGATCAAGGAAGGCGCGCGGACAGTCAACATCGCCGACACCGTCGGCTACGCCGTCCCGCAGCAGTATGGTGAGTTCATCCGCACGCTGCGCGAGCGCATTCCCAATTCGCATCAGGCCGTGTGGTCGGTGCATTGCCACAACGATCTGGGCATGGCCGTCGCGAATGCGCTGGCCGGCGTCGCGATCGGCGGTGCGCGCCAGATCGAATGCACGATCAACGGGCTGGGCGAGCGCGCGGGCAACACCTCGCTCGAAGAAGTCGTCATGGCGCTCAAGACGCGCCGCGATATTTTCGGCCTCGATACACGGATCGACACGACCCAGATCGTGCCAGCGTCGCGCATGGTGTCGCAGATCACCGGCTTCGTGGTGCAACCCAACAAGGCCATTGTCGGCGCCAACGCTTTCGCGCACGCCTCGGGCATTCACCAGGACGGCGTAATCAAGGCGCGCCAGACCTACGAGATCATGCGTGCGGAGGATGTAGGCTGGACGACCAACAAGATCGTGCTAGGCAAGTTGTCCGGTCGCAATGCGTTCAAGCAGCGCTTGAAGGAACTGGGCGCCGAGCCGGAAAGCGAAGAAGCGCTGAACGTCGCATTCCAGAAGTTCAAGGAACTCGCCGACAAGAAGGCGGAGATTTTCGATGAGGATCTGCACGCGCTGGTACTGGACGAGGCAGTCAGCGTGGATGCCGAGCGCTGGAAGCTGGTGACTCTCAATCAGGCCAGCGGCATGGGCGAACGCCCGCACGCGACCCTCGTTTTGAGCGACAGCGGCGCGGAACAGCGTGTCGAAGCAGAAGGCGACGGCCCGGTGGATGCCGTGTTCCGGGGCATTGAAGTCATCGCCAAGAGCGGCGCCGAACTGTTGCTCTATTCCGTCAACGCGGTCACGCAGGGCACCGAGTCACAAGGCGAAGTCACGGTGCGACTGGCCAAGGCTGGCCGGATTGTGAATGGCGTCGGCGCCGATACCGACATCATTGTGGCGTCGGCGAAGGCGTATGTGAATGCGCTGAACAGACTCGACAGCAAGGTCGAACGCGTCAATCCGCAACACGCGTTATAAGGCGGCACGCGCTCAGGCGCGTTGCCGTTTTGCGCGCCGCGGGCCCAGCGCACGTGCGGCATAAATGGCACAGAAGAAAAACGCCACGGACAGCCCAACTTCCACAAGCGCGAGTTGTTGCGACAAACCGCGCTCCGACCAGCTGCGCACCACACCTTCGGTGAAATACGCCAAACTCAGAAACGACGCCCACTGAAAGGCACGTCGTTGCGCGCGCAGCAGGCCGAACAGAGGCAACAGCAGCGGAAGCGCTTTCAACATCAGCCAGGACCCGCCCGGTCGGATGGGCGCCAGTCGGATTTCCCATGCCAGGCACAGCGCGATCAGCAGCAGCAGGCTGATGAGCGCGCCGTAGTACAGAACCCCGATGCGAGGCTGCGACGGAGTCGATAGGTGGTTCATCGCGAGAGCCGTTTCGCCGTATCGGCCAGTCGCTCACCGAGCGCAATACACAACGCCTTCTCCGTTTCGTCGATCGGTCGCGTGGCATCGGCGCCGGCCAGATGTGTCGCGCCATAAGGTGTGCCGCCGCTGGTCGTCGTATTGAGCCCGCTCTCGGTGTAGGGCAAACCGACCAGCAGCATGCCGTGATGCAGCAGCGGCAGCATCATCGAAACCAGCGTCGTCTCCTGTCCGCCATGCAGACTCGCGGTCGAGGAGAACACTGCGGCGGGTTTCCCCGCAAGCGTTCCTTGCAGCCATAGTGCGCCGGTGCCGTCCCAGAAATACTTCATCGGTGCGGCCATGTTGCCGAAACGCGTCGGGCTGCCAAGCGCGATGCCGGCGCATTCACGCAAGTCGTCCAACTCGCAATATGGCGCGCCGCCGTCGGGAATATCGGATTCGGTCGCTTCGCACACCGTCGAAACGGGCGGGACGGTGCGTACGCGGGCGCGCATATCTTTCACGCGCTCGACGCCATGAGCGATCCACTGAGCCATCTCGCGGACTGCGCCGTGGCGGCTGTAATAAAGGACGAGGATGTCGGACATGGCGGAGTTGGAGTCGGTGCAGGAAGGAGCATTGCTATTATACGGGCGCACCGCCCAATGACCGTTGCATCGGGACGGAGCGGATCGCCTGCGGTATCGGGCCGCGCTCCACGGACACGCGTAACAATCACATGAGAGCAGGCTGAGTGAAATTCTTGCGTCCGGTCCACCGCTTTGTTCTCTTCATGCGAGAAGTCGGTCGTCGCTTCCTTGTGGATGACGCGTTCAAGCTCGCCGCAAGTCTGGCTTACACGACGTTGCTGGCGCTTGTGCCGCTCGTGACCATCGGGTTCGCGGTGTTTTCCACCTTTCCCGCCTTCAAGACATTCACGGTCGGCGTGAACGAGTTTATCTCCCGCGCGATGCTGCCTTCGACCGTGGAACAGATCGTCGCGACGCATCTCGAGCAGTTCACTCAGAGCGCGGGACGGTTGACGGCGCTGGGCATTGTGGTGCTCGGCGTCACCGCCATTCTGCTCATGCAGACCATCGACGCTGCGTTACAACGCATCTTTGCCGTGCGACGCAAGCGGCCGTTGATTCTTCGCGTCCTGACTTACTGGGGCGTACTGACACTCGGGCCGCTGCTGATCGGCGCCAGCCTGTCGATGACGTCCTATTTACTGACACATCCGCTGATCGGCAACCGTTACGTCCATTCGCTCGTGCTGCGCGATGTGGTCCCGCTTGCGCTGACGGCGATTGCCTTCACCCTGCTCTACAAGGTGGTGCCCAATCGGATGGTCAGTACGCGGCATGCGCTGATTGGTGGTGTGGGCGCGGCGTTGCTGTTTGAGACCATGAAACGCGGCTTTGCCTTTTACATCGCCAAATTTCCGACCTACACACTGATCTACGGCGCTTTCGCCGCCATCCCGATTTTCCTACTGTGGATTTACCTGTCGTGGCTTGTGGTGCTGCTGGGTGCGGTGCTTGCCGCCACCCTGCCGGAACGACGTCTGGCGCGGATGAACATGCGCGGCTTGAACGAGGGTAAGGTAGGAGAGCGGCTTCGCGATCTCGTCGCAGTGCTGCGCGTGCTGGTGCAGGCGCAGGGTGTGCGCGCTGTACTCACCAGCAGCACAGTGGCATCGCGTGCGCAAATATCGCTGCCTTTGGCCGAAATGCTGCTCGATGCGCTGGAGCGTGAGCGCTGGGCCGTGCGGGCTTCCGGCGGCGAACGCTGGGCACTGAGTTGCGATCCTCATTCGATAACGCTCGCACAGGTGTACGAACGCGTGCTGTTCGGCGATCCGCTCGACGATGAATTCGTTGAGCGGCTTCGCCGTCTCGATCAAGAAGCGCTGAACGTGCCGCTGAGTGCGCTTGGTGACGATGCGGTCGAGTTATCCGACGCTCAGCTAACCGCGTTGAACTGAAGAAGCTGAACGCTGACCGTGCGTTCCAGCAGTCCGGTTGCCTTGACGCGCATCTTGGATTGCAAGTCCCCCAGATTCAATTCGCATGTGGTGTCCAATGGCACCAGCGGGGCCAGGATGGCAGGCTCCTGATTCGAGCCCGGCGCTTCGGGGAGCAGGAGCACAGGTTCGGGATTGCGCCCCGGTTCGTCGCGCACCTTGCGAATGGAGGCGGCGCGAGCGGAAGGCGCCATTTCCTCCACCCCCACTTCGATATGTTCGGAATGGTCCGACAGCACCCAGCGCACCATGCAGATGTGGCAGTTGTCGTCCTGATTCGTGCGCACGCCGATCGCATCGCCGACACGAACCGATTCGATGGGGCCTTTGTCGTGCGTCAGGGCGAAACCGCCGGCGCCTTCGTTGGTGATGATCCATTCGGAGGCGGGCGAGGCTGTGCGGCCCGCGGTGTTAAGAAACTGCCAGATTCCGCCGATGCCGACATGCACATCGACGCGCGCATGGGTGCGCAGGCGCTCGTAACGTCGGCTTGTCGCATTGCCCCAGTGTTTGGCGAGTTGCGTCAGCAGATCGTGCAGGCCGACGCCGTCAATGCGTTCCGGCAGACCGATTTGAGCCGGCGATTCTCCGGCTTTCACGCGCGCAGCCTGCTCGAGCAGCGTTTCGGCGAGGGCTTGTGTGTTGAAGACCGAGTCGTGCTGCTGCGTGCCCGGGTGCTGACGCTTCGATAAGGGATAGCCGGGCACATCGCGCTGGTTCTTGATCAGGAATATGCCACGGCCGCCATGCTGCCCATTCGCCGCAGCAAGAGAAGCTTGCGAGCCGTACTGCGCGATCCATGTTCGTACCCGGTTCAGATCGCCTTGCATCAGCTTGAGCGGTTCGGCGAAGCCCAGCAGCAGCGCTTCGCGATAGATGTCGAGCGGCGCGGCGCTGTCATCGCTCATGCCGCGTTGGGCGAAACCGCGGCGCAGCGCGAAATGGTAGAGCGCGTGCAACTCCACCCAGACCCCCTTCGGCGGCGTGGCATACATGCCGTAGCTCAATAACAAGCGCTCGGCGAGCAGTTGCATCGCCCGTACCACCGGCAACTGCGCGCGTCCGCTGGATGCGAGGCCGAACAGCCGGCGCGACTGCTCCATCAGCAGAGTCTTGTACGAGTAGGCCAGTTCGATGAGTAACTCATCGGCCAGATCGGCGGCACTACGCGTATGTGCTTCCAGTGGCACCGTCGCAGAATTGAGCGTGCCGCTCAATTCGACGAGCAATGGCATCGCCTCGGCGATCAGGAGTTCCGTCACCTCCTGCCGCAAGGCCACGCGCATGCGGGTGCGATTCATCGGAATCAGGAAATCGATTATCTGCCGCGCGCGTTGCGGAGCGGAGTGGGTGCGCAGGGTGACGAGCCATTCGGCGATCTGCTGCGGGCTGGGGTCGGGGCGTGTGCCGTCACGCTCGTCGGATGGCGGCAGGCTGAGATGCAAAGACATACGGCTCCTGTTGATGTAGTTGGTTTGCCGTTGGGGAAAGTCGGATCGCCGATGAATTCCGATCAGTGCTTTCCTGAGCAACTTTGCATCGTGTTTTCGCAAGCTCCATGCCACACGCTCGATGTCCGGTTGCATCGGCCCGCCGAGCGAAAATCCATCCGAATTGCTGCGTAGCAGGTGCAGGCGCGTGACAACTATCACGTGGGCCGGCTTTCCCGTCGCGCGGGCGGAGAAAGGCGCGACGGCGCGTGACGGGTTTCGGACGTAGTGACTGACGTCAATGCGACAAAACCGGTGTCGGCCGTTGCATTCCGGTGCGCGATAAAGAGCGATCGAACGGTGCCGGGGCGTTAGAATTACGCTCGTTTGAGCGAGGCCGATTCGGTGCCGCCGCTCGTTATGCGCGTCGTTGCGGCGCCGCCATCAAATTTGATTTTGCCGAGATTCAGTTCATGCACAACGTTTCGCTTTCCGCCAAGAACATTCCCGCGCACGAGCGCCTCATCGTTGCGCTCGACGTGCCGAGTACCGACGAGGCAAAACGGCTGGTCGATACCCTGGGCGACAGCGTGAGTTTTTATAAGCTGGGCCTCGAGCTGTTCATGTCCGGCGGTTATTTCGATCTGATCGAGACGCTGGTGAAGGCGAACAAGAAAATCTTCGCCGATCTCAAGTTTTTCGATGTGCCGGAGACGGTACGCAGCGCTGTGCGAGGATTGCGCAATCGTGGTGTGACCTTCGCGACCGTGCATGGCAATCAGGCGATCATGGAAGCTGCCGGCGCGGACAAGGGCGAGGTGAAAATTCTCGCCGTCACGGTGCTGACCAGTCTGGACCGCGGCGATCTGGATGATCTGGGTTTCCAGTGCGACGTCGACAAGCTGGTGCTATCGCGCGCGCGGCGTGCGCTGGCGGCCGGCTGCGACGGGGTGATTTCTTCTGGACTCGAAGCGCCGATGTTGAAACAGGAACTCGGTGAGCGGGTGATGGTGGTGACGCCGGGGATTCGCCCGGTGGAGAATCGCCCGAGTGACGATCAGAAACGAACAGTTGATGTCGCGCAGGCGTTTCGCAACGGCGCGGACTATATCGTGGTGGGACGGCCGATTCGTCGGTCAGCCGATGCGCGCGCTGCTGCCGAACAGATTCAGACAACCATTGCCGCGGCATTTCCCGCCTGAGGCGGACGCGGGTCAGATCAGCTTGCCGTCGTACTGGAAGAGTTTGTGCCGTGCGCCGATGACGAGATTGGGATACTCGGCGCGTCCCAGGCTGCCGTTGTAGCGGCCGAGCGCGCGGAACAGATTGCCTTTTTCGATATCCAGATAGTGACGCAGGATGGTGCAGCCGTAGCGCAGGTTCGTTCGCGTGTGAAACAGGTTATGGCTCTGGTCGCCGAGCAACTTGGCCCAGAACGGCATCACTTGCATCAGTCCGCGCGCCCCCGCGTTGGAGACGGCGTATTTTTTGAAGCCGCTTTCCACCTGAATGAGGCCGAGTACGAGTTGCGGATCGAGCCCCGCGCGTGACGCCTCATAGTGCACAGTCTTGAGTAACTCCTCGCGATATTCGGCGTCGGGGATACGCTTTTCGAGCCGCTTCGACATGGTTACCAACCAGCGATAGCCGTCCTGCGGATTGGCGAAAGCGAGCTGGATATGCGCCCGATCAGAAATCGAGCGCGACATGGCGGACTGCACACTTGCCGAAAGCGGCTCATACATCTGCGCACCGGCTAACGCCGCCGGCGCGTACAACGCACCGATCAGTGCGAAAGCGGCTCCGAATTGTGCGCAGTGGTGCTTGGACATAGGCGGTCTTGCAGGAAGGACAGGGCGTGTGCGAGTTCCACGGTTTGCGCCGCTTTGTCGCGACGCGCCTGGTACTCGATTTTGCCATCCTTGAGACCGCGCTCTCCAACCACTACCCGGTGCGGAATGCCAACTAGTTCCATGTCCGCGAACATCACGCCCGGACGTTCGTCGCGATCGTCCAGCAGCACGTCGATTCCCGCGGCGACGAGGGCACGGTAGAGCGTGTCGACCGCGTTCCGTACGCTTTCGTTCTTGTGATAACCGACCGGCACGAGCGCCAACTGGAAAGGCGCAATGGGAGCGGGAAAGGCGATGCCGCGTTCGTCGTGATTCTGTTCGATCGCCGCGCCGACAATGCGCGTGATGCCGATACCGTAGCAGCCCATTTCGAACGGCTGCTGCTTGCCTTCCTGATCGAGGAAGGTCGCGCTCAGCTTCGCGCTGTAGTTGGTGCGCAGCTGGAAGATGTGACCGACTTCGATGCCGCGCACGATTTCCAGCGTGCCCTTGCCATCGGGGCTCGGATCGCCGGCGACAACCTTGCGGATGTCGGCAATTAGCGCGGGTTCCGCAAGATCGCGGCCGAAGTTCACGCCGGTGAGGTGGAAGCCTTCTTCGTTCGCACCGCAGACGAAGTCGCTCATGGTCGCGACGCTGCGATCCGCGATGACGCGTATTTTCGTATCGATGCCGACCGGCCCGATGTAGCCGGGTTTGCATCCCAGGTGCTGCTGAATTTCCGCATCCGTGGCGAAACGAAAGGGGTCGAGGCCGGAAATCTTCTGCGCCTTGATTTCGTTCAGCTCATGGTCGCCGCGCAGCAGCAGCAGGACGAATTCCGCTTCATGCATCAGCGCGATGGCCTTGACTGTACGTTCGAGCGGCAATTCGAGCAGAGCGGCGACATCTTCGCAGCGCGTCTTGCCCGGCGTCGGGACTTTGGTCATCGGCTGCGAGGCTTTTGCTCGCGCCGAGGCGGGCGCGAGCGCTTCGGCGAGTTCGACGTTGGCGGCGTATTCGGATGCAGGGCTGAACGCGATTGCGTCTTCGCCGGAGTCGGCCAGAACGTGGAATTCGTGTGAGCCGGTGCCGCCGATGGAGCCGGTGTCCGCGGCAACCGCGCGGAATTGCAGGCCCAGACGCGTAAAGATACGCGTGTAAGCCGCGTACATATTGGCGTATTCACGCTGCAGATCTTCGAAGTTCGCGTGAAAGGAGTACGCGTCTTTCATGGTGAATTCGCGCCCACGCATAACGCCGAAGCGCGGACGAATCTCGTCGCGGAATTTGGTCTGGATTTGATAGAAATTGAGCGGCAGTTGCCGATAGCTCTTCACTTCGCGTCGCACCAGATCGGTGATGACTTCCTCGTGCGTGGGGCCGATACAGAACTCGCGGTCGTGACGATCCTTTACGCGCAAGAGTTCTGGCCCATATTTCTGCCAGCGTCCGGATTCCTGCCACAACTCGGCAGGTTGTACCGCCGGCATGAACAGTTCGATGGCACCTGCCCGGTTCATTTCCTCGCGCACGATCGCTTCCACTTTGCGGACGACACGCAAGCCCAGCGGCATCCACGTGTAGATTCCGCCTGCCAGACGGCGGATAAGACCGGCCCGCAGCATCAGCTTATGACTGACGATTTCAGCATCGGCCGGCGCCTCTTTCAAAGTGCCGAGGAAGAACTGCGAAACGCGCATTGAGGTGCTCCGAAAAAGGCCAGCATTGTAACTTACGCGACCTTGACGTCCGGGCTTGCTTTCCATGCCGGGGGAATTGTGGAAGAATCGATTCAGACTATTTGTTTCAAGGCTGAATATGCTCGACCGAGAAGGCTATCGCCCGAACGTCGGCATCATTCTGTGCAACGCCAAAAACGAGGTTTTCTGGGGCAAACGGATCAAGGAGCATTCCTGGCAGTTCCCGCAAGGCGGTATCAAATACGGCGAGACGCCTGAACAGGCGATGTATCGGGAACTGCACGAGGAGACCGGGCTCGAACCGTGCCACATCAAGATTCTCGGGCGGACGCGCGGATGGCTGCGCTACGACGTGCCGGCGCATTGGGTTAAGCGCGAATGGCGCGGCAGCTACCGTGGGCAAAAACAGATCTGGTTTCTGTTGCGCCTGGTCGGTCGCGAATGCGACGTGCGTCTGCGCGCGACCGAGCACCCGGAATTCGATGCCTGGCGCTGGAGCGAGTACTGGGCGCCGCTGGAGAACGTCATCGAATTCAAGCGCGAGGTGTATCAACAGGCGCTGTCCGAACTCGCCCGCTTTCTGCATCGCACTCCGCGGCGTGATCTTCACGCCAGGCAACCCGAACAGATCTGAACGAGTGCGCGGGATTCTCGCGCGCTTGTCGGCACTTATAAAAGAAAACCCGATGTCCGTACGTTTCGTTTTTCTCGCCCTGGCGCTGCCGCTCGTCGCACATGCGCAGGTGCCGTTGTTCAATCAGGACCCGCGCGGTACCGTGCCCGAGGAAATAGAAGCTTTCAACGAGCAGGAGGCGACCTTTCCCGCAGCACCCAAAGAGCGCGATTTATTGCCCTTCGATCCGGAGCACCGCACGTCGATGAAATTCTATGTGGACGCCGCGTCC
>DATCWO010000227.1:0-4117 GCA_036566325.1 Burkholderiales bacterium
TTGCCGGACAAGAGAAAGTGTCGCTGCCCGGTGACGTCGCGGTAACGGGCGAGGTCGGCATCGGCAAGATTCCAACCGGCTTCGGGATCGAGGTCGATCTGACCATCAACGCGCCCGGCATGGACGAGCAGCAACTGAAAATGCTTGTCGACAAAGCGAACATCGTCTGCCCGTATTCCAACGCTACGCGGAACAACATCGACGTGCGGCTGCACGTCACGACTTAGCTGTCATGCAGCGGTGCCGCTGCATATCCGATCTCGGGGCGCTTCATGGAGCGGATTGATCAGCGCCGGCCGGTGCGTCGCTCAACGGACTGAAGTGAAAGCGCGCGGCGAGCGCCTTTCGCACATTCGGGTCACGGTCGTAAACGTCGGGACGGAAAAATACTTCGCCTTCTTCGGTGGCCTCGGCGGTGAAGTACAGCAGCAGGACGGGCAGCGGTTGCTTCAGCATGACGGTGCGCGTGCTGCCCTCGGCGATCGCCGCTTCGAGTTGCGCCGAGCCCCACTGCACCGGATCGTCCAGCAACGCGACGCCCAGCGCCTGCGCGTGCTCCACGCGGATGCATCCCGAACTGAAAGTGCGTGCAGATTTTTGAAAGAGCGCGCGCGCGGGCGTGTCGTGCAGATAGACCGCGTAGGGGTTGGGGAACATGAACTTGATACTGCCGAGCGAATTGTCCGCCCCGGGCGCCTGCACGATCTGATATGGAAAACGTGCACTCCGATAGCGGCTCCAATCGATCGAAGCCGGGTCGATGGTGCGCCCCGTACTGTCGACCACCTGCATGTTATTGCGGACGAGGTAGTCCGGATTGGCGATGACCTTGGGCAGCACATCTTCGCGAAGAATGGTGGGCGGTACGGTCCATGTCGGATTCAGCACCAGATAGCGGATCGATGCGCGGAACACCGGTGTTTTGCGATACGGCCGGCCGACGACCACGCGCGAAGACCAGACCGGTACGCCGTCCTTGTACAGGCGCGCGTTAAAACCGGCGATGTCCACAAGCAGGAACTCATCGGGAATATCCTGCGCGACCCAGCGTACGCGTTCGAGATTGACGCGCAGTTGCTCGATGCGCGCTTCGACCGGGACGTTCAGCACCTTGCGCGTGCTTTCGCCGATCACGCCGTCCGTATCAAGACCGTGATGCGCCTGAAATTGCTGCATTCGGGAAACCAGTTCGTCGTCGTAACGTTCACTCGTTGCGACGGCGGCATCGCCGTTGCCGATCGCATTCAAGCGCGCCCGCAACAGCGGGACACGCGCGTCGGACATGCCCGGTCGCAACACGGGACCGGCGGGGAGTTCGGGCCAGCCGCCGCTTTGTGCGATGGCGCGATACTCGGCCAGCGCGCGCTGCAACGCCCGATAGACGCGCAGCCGCGGTGCGTAGCGTTCGACAGCCATGCGCAGATCCGGTGCCGACACCAGTGCTTCGACAGCTTCGATGGGTTTGATCGCGCCGAGCGTGCGCGCGAAATTCCAATCCGCATACAGTTCGCGCGGATTCACTTTGCCGAAGTGATAGTGATAGACGAGACGGATCAATGCGTCCGTGTACATCAGGTCGCGATTGGCGATCGCCAGGGCGTCGCGTGCGGGCGCCGCGAACTGCATCGCGGCGGCGTGATAGTCGTCCGGGTCGAGGCCGTGCGTCACGCTCTCCTGTATCAGAGTTCGGAGGGTCGCCTCGCGTTCCTCATTCCAAACCGGTTCGAATGCACGCTTCTCGTATAGCTGTGGAATCAACGTGCGCGCCGCGATGTGCGCACCGTCGGCCACCACGTCATTGCCGGAACGTAATTGCTCGATGCGCGTGCGCAGGGCTTCGATGACAGCGTCTGGCGCGGCAAAGACGGGCAGCGTCCAGGACGCCAGCAAGACGAGCAACAGCGTTGCGGCGGCGAAATACAATCTGTTACACGAAAACGACGCGGGTTCGCGGGCCGGACGTGTTTGATGCACTACCATTCCGAGCCTGATCCCCACTTTAACCACTCCGAATCTCTGTATGACCGAGGATATTCGTCTGCGACGTCTTTTGCTCAAGGGGCTGGCCGCCGCCCCTGTGGCGCTGTCGCTGTACACACCGGCGAGCGCACGGGCAGCCAAACCCCGTTCGCTCGACTTTTACCACACGCATACCGACGAACGACTTCGCATCGTGTATTTCGATGATGGTCAATACGTGCCGGATGCGCTGGCGCAGGTCAATCATCTGCTACGCGATTTCCGTACCGGTGAAAGCTATCGGATGGACCCGCGACTGCTCGATACGTTGCACCGCGTATGCAGCGCCTGCGGCGTCGGTACGTTCGAAATCATTTCCGGCTACCGTTCGTCGCGCACCAACGACATGCTGCGTGAACGTGGTGGCGGTGGCGTGGCCAAGCGCAGTATGCACATGGAAGGCCGTGCAATCGACGTGCGACTGTCCGGCCGCGATACCGGGCAAGTGCGCAATGCCGCGATTGCGTTGGGGCAGGGCGGCGTCGGCTATTACCCCAAGTCGGATTTCGTGCATCTCGATACCGGGCGGCCGCGCACCTGGGGTCCCGTGCCGGCGTAGGCTTCCCTCACTTGCACATGACGTGCCATTGAACATCGACGTGCGTTCGCACGTTACGACCTAGTCGCTACGCCGTTCACTCCGGGTTCGTCAAAACCGAGCCGGCGCGCTTCTTAAAAATTCATACTTAGGTATTGACCTAAGTGTGAGGCGCTCCTATAGTTAGGCGTATGCCTAAGCAATCGCCAAACCTCGATCGCGTCTTCTACGCCCTGGCCGACCCCACGCGGCGGGCGGTCCTTGCCCGCTTGAGCGCGGGCCCCGCGGCCGTCACGCAATTGGCAGAGCCGTTCGACATGGCGCTGCCTTCGTTCTCGCAACACCTCAAGGTGCTGGAGAACTGCGGGCTCATCCGCTCCAGAAAAGAGGGCAGGGTGCGAACCGTGGAGCTTGCTCCGAAGCCGCTACAGGCTGCGGAAAACTGGATGGTCGAGCAGCGCGGCATGTGGGAGCGCCGCCTCGATCAACTCGATGCCTTTGTCTTGCAGATGAAGAAGGAGCAGAAACGATGATTCGCTCACACGACCACCAACCCGATCCCAAGCTCGATCTCGTCTTCGAACGTTATGTGGATGTCCCGCGCGAACTGGTGTGGCAAGCGTGGACTCAGCCTGACCTGCTCAAACAATGGTTCTGCCCGAAACCGTGGCAGACCATCGATTGCGAAATCGATCTTCGCCCCGGCGGTATTTTCCGCACCAAGATGCGCGGGCCGGAGGGCGAGGAGTTCAACAATATCGGCTGCTATCTCGAAGCGATCGAAAACGAAAAACTCGTCTGGACCAACGCATTGCTTCCCGGCTTCCGGCCGGCGGGCGATGTCGCATCGGAGGGATGCGGCGTGGGCCCCTTCGCCGCAGTGATCACCCTCAAGACCACCGGCAAAGGCACGCAGTACAAAGTCATTGCGATGCACGCCGACGAAGCCAACCGCAAGCATCACTATGAAATGGGTTTCGAGGAAGGCTGGGGCAAGGCGTTCGAGCAGCTCGTCGAACTCATGAAAAACCGTTGATGCAGTAAATCGGGCGGCGCAAAGAGATCGGCTGACAACAGCATATCGACCGCTGGCGCACTACCGCGCCGCCCGCGTTATTCTTCGCTTTGGTGAATCCGGCGAAGAACAATGAACCTGCGCCATCTTTCGTATCTCATCGCACTCGCGCGCGAAGGCCACTTCGGCCGCGCGGCCGAGTCCGTGCACGTCTCGCAGCCGGCGCTGTCGGCCGCGATCAACCAGCTCGAACGGGAACTCGGTGTGCCGCTCGTCACGCGCACACGCCAAGGCTTTGAAGGCATCACCGCCGAAGGCCGCGAAGTGCTGAGCTGGGCGCAGCGTATCCTTGCCGATGTGGAATCGCTCAAGCAGACGTTGGGCGAAATGAAAGGGAAGTTGAGCGGTCACCTGCGCCTCGGCATCATCCCTACTGCCGAGCCCATCATCGCCGCACTGACGCGCGCGCTCCACGATCAACATCCCAACGTCACCGTCACCGTGTTCTCGCACACCTCGCAGGAAATCGAACGCGGCGTCGAAGA
>DATCWO010000263.1:0-4378 GCA_036566325.1 Burkholderiales bacterium
CGCCGCAGCAGGGACTGCCATTGCCACGCATGAGGATGAGAAGCCGCGCTCGACCGTGGTGGAACGACGCGTGGTGCATGTGTACGAAGACAACCATCCGGGCAAACACAAGGGCCACCACAAGAATCGCAAGAAACACTATGACGATTGAAGCAGCACGATGCGTTTAAACTGAAAAGCCGCCGGAACAGGCGGCTTTTTCATTTCCGTTCCGGTTCTTTCAGGCCTCACCCGCAGCCATTGCTGCTTCCGCCTCGAACTCCCAAACGCACGCGCCCTTCGATTCTTTTGTGATGGCCGTCAACACGGCCAGATGCGCTTCAACTTCCTCGTCGCTCGCCGGCAACACGATCAATGTGGGGCGCGGGCGCAGTGGCGTCGCACCGGCGGTGTTGGCCTCGCGTGCCGTTTCCAACCCGATCGCGAGGCTTTCCTGCCCGCGCGTCATGGCCAGATACACCTCGGCCAGCAGTTCCGCGTCCAGCAACGCACCGTGCAGCGTGCGATGCGCGTTGTCGATGGCGTAGCGCTCGCACAGCGCATCGAGCGAATTTTTCTTGCCCGGGTGCAGTTCGCGGGCCTGGCGCAGCGTATCGATGACGCCGGCCACACAACTGTCAAGCGCATCGCGCTTGAGCTTGCCGAGTTCCATATTGAGGAATTCGACGTCGAAGGCGGCGTTGTGGATGATCAGTTCCGCGCCGCTGACATACTCAAGAAACTCGTCCGCCACTTCGGCGAACGGCGGCTTGTCGGCGAGAAACTCGTCGGTGATGCCATGCACCTTGAGTGCGCCCTCTTCCACTGCGCGCCCAGGATTAACGTAGCGATGAAAATGTTTGCCGGTGAGTCGGCGATTGACCATTTCCACGCAGGCGATTTCGATAATGCGGTCGCCCAAACGTGCGCTCAGGCCGGTGGTTTCAGTGTCGAGGACGATCTGACGCAATGCTGCCTCAATGCGAATGGCTTGCCGCGGGTTCAAGCGCGGCGCCTGGTTCTTCTTCCGCCGGGCGATGCCGGCGCGCGAGCAGACTGTATACCACCGGCACGACGAATAGCGTAAGCAAAGTGCCCAGCAACAGGCCGCCGACAATCACCCAGCCGATCGGTTGACGGCTTTCCGCGCCCGCACCGTGCGCGAACGCCAGCGGGATCGCGCCCAACACCATTGCACCGGTCGTCATCAGAATCGGCCGCAGACGCAGCACGGCGGCATCGACGATCGCATCGAACAGGGGTTCGCCTTTCTCTTGCAATTGATTGGCGAACTCGACAATGAGAATACCGTGCTTGGTGATCAGTCCCACCAGCGTCACCAGACCGATCTGGCTATACACGTTCAACGTGCCGCCGGAAAGCTTCAACGCCAGCAGCGCGCCGGTCATCGACAACGGCACGGTCAGCATGATGATGAATGGATCGCGGAAACTTTCGAACTGCGCCGACAGCACCAGATAGATGAACAGCAGCGCCAGCGCGAAAGTGAACCACAAACCGCCGGACGACACCTTGAATTCGCGCGAATTGCCGTTGTAATCAAGCGCGTAACCGACCGGTAGTTCCTGCTTCGCAAGTTTCTCCAGATAGTCGAGCGCTTCGCCGAGCGAGTAATCCGGCGCCAGCACGGCGGTGATGGTCGCCGAACGACGCTGGCCGAAGTGGTTCAGCTCGCGCGGCGAAACCGTTTCCTTCACCGATACCAGACTGGACAGCGGCACCATCACATCGTCGCGGCCGCGCACGAAGATGTTGGAAATGTCGCGCGGATTGTTGCGCTCGCTCGCCCCAACTTGCACCAGCACATCGTATTGCTCGCCGTTCTGCTTGAAGCGCGTGACCTGCCGGCCGCCGAGCATGGTTTCCATGGTGCGGCCGATGATTTCGACCGGCACGCCGGCGTCGGCGGCGCGGTCGCGCAATACGTCGACGCGCAATTCCGGTTTGTTGAGCTTGAGATCGGTTTCGAGGTTCTGCAGACCGGGATTGTCCTGCGCCTTGTCGATGATGTTGTTCACGACGCGTTCAAGATCGGTGTATTCGTCAGAGGTGACGATGACGATCTCGACCGGCTTGGAGCGGATGCTCGCGCCCAGCGAAGCGGGCAAGGACGGAAAGGCCATGATGCCCGGCAGCGCGCTCATGCGCGGGCGCAGCCACGCGGCGATGTCCTTTGCGCTGACGTCCCGATCGTTCCAGTCCTTGAAGCGCACGAAGGAAATGCCGCGCGAAACGTCGGGCGAGCCGACGATCATGTAAACGCGATTCACCGCCGGCGCTTCGGCGTAAATATTTTCGAGCTGGCGCGCGTACTTGTCGGTGTAATCGATGGTCGAACCTTCCGGCGCCACGATCATGCCGACCAACTGGCCGCGATCCTCGATCGGCGACAATTCCTGCTTCAATTGGCCGAACAGGAAAAAGATCGCCACGCTCGGCACGCCGAAACCGATCAGCAGCACCAGCGTACGCATGCGCAGGGCGCGCCGCAGTCCGGCGCGATACGCGCCGGTGAGGCGCACCAACCCCACTTCGACAACGTTGTAGAACCAGCCGTGCTTTTCCGTACGGCGCAGCAGCTTGGAGCACATCATCGGCGAGACGGTCAGCGCGACAAAGCCCGACACGATCACCGCGCCGGCCAGAGTCAAGGCAAACTCGATGAACAGTTTGCCGGTGCGGCCGGTCATGAATGCCACCGGCGCATAAACCGCCGCCAGGGTCAGCGTCATCGCGACAATGGCGAAGCCGATTTCCTTCGATCCCACCAGCGCCGCCTTGTAGGGCGACATGCCCTCTTCGATATGCCGGTAAACGTTCTCCAGCATCACGATTGCGTCGTCCACCACCAGACCGATGGCAAGTACGAGCGCCAGCAGGGTCAGCGTATTGATGGTGAAGCCCAGCGCGTACATGATGCCGCACGCGCCTATGAGCGCAACGGGAATCGTGACCAGCGGAATCAACGTGGCGCGCACCGAGCGCAGGAACACGAAGATCACCAACACCACCAGGATGACCGCTTCACCAATAGTGGTGAATACCGACTTGATTGACCGGTCGATGAACACCGTAGTGTCGTTCGCGACATTCACCTCGATGCCCGGGGGCAGGTCGGCGATGATTTTCGGCATCTCCGCCCGCACCGCGTCCGCCAGTTCGAGCGGATTGGCGGTCGCCTGCTTGATCACGCCGAGCCCGACCGCAGCCTTGCCATTGAAGCGCACGAGGGTGCGTTCATCCTCCGGTGCCAGTTCGACACGCGCGATGTCGCTGACGCGGACCGGATAGCCGCTCACATAACGGACGATGATTTTCTCGAACTGCGCGGGCTTGACCAGATCGGTCTGCGCCACGACCGAGAACTCGCGCATGTCGCTTTCGATACGCCCGGACGGCACTTCGACGTTTTGATTGCGCAAAGCGTCTTCCACATCCTGCGGCGTGAGGCCATAACCGGCCAGCTTGGCGCGATCGATCCAGATCCGCATGGAGTACCGTCGCTCCCCGCTGATGCGGATGTCCGCCGCGCCCGGCAGCGTCTGCAAACGCGGCTTGACCAGGCGACTGGCGAAGTCACTCAATTCCATGGACGAGTAACGCTCGCTCGAGAACGCCAGCCACATGATTGCACTGGCATCGGCCTCGACCTTGGTGATGATCGGCTCGTCGATGTCCTCCGGCAGATTGCGGCGCGCGCGCGAGACGCGATCGCGCACGTCGCTCGCCGCCGCATCGGGGTCGCGCTCCAGCCGGAAGCGCACCGTGATCTGACTCTGCTCCTGCCGGCTGATCGAAGTCAGCACATCGATGCCTTCGATACCGGCCAGCTGATCCTCCAGCGGCCGCGTGACACGCGATTCGATGATGTCCGCGCTGGCGCCGCGATAATCGGTCCGTACCGTAACGACCGGCTCGTCGATCTTCGGATACTCACGCACCGGCAGCCGGTCGTAGCAGACGATGCCGATGAGCACGATCACCAGGCTCATGACCGTGGCGAGGACCGGTCGACGAATACTGAGATCGGAGAGGACCATGAGTTTTTGGCTGGGCGGTCTAGGAGGCGTTCTTGGCCGGCTTCACTTGCGGCGCCGTCGGCGTCTCGCCCTTGTTCGGCGTGGCCACCGTGGCGTCTTCCTGAGCGACTTTCACGGTCGCACCCGGACGCAGTTTCAGGTGGCCCGCGGTCACGACGACATCGCCCGCCTGCAGGCCCTCGGTGATTTCCACGCGACCGTCACGGCGCAGTCCGGTGGCAACGGTGCGCTGTTCCACCTTGTTGTCGCCCTGCACTCGATAAACGCGCTGCTCACCGCCCACTGCGATGAGCGCTTCTTCGGGCACCATCAGCGCGCCCTGACGCTGCGACAGAATG
>DATCWO010000290.1:0-3733 GCA_036566325.1 Burkholderiales bacterium
CGTCTCTTGAAACCCGTACAGGGTGAAAGCGCCGCATCGGCCGGGCCATCGCTATGCAGACGGAATCCTCCAGCGTAACGGTATCCGACAAACCCTGATCTCGCTTCCCGGGCCTGCGCTTTGCTAGATGTGTGCGCTTTCCCGTCCGCACAAAGATTCGCGCGCGACATGGGATCGGCAATGCGCGGTTGATCTGGTAACGCCCCCGGCCTCAGGAACGGGTGTCATTTTTTACAGTGGTGTGTCGGTGCTGCCGCACGACAAATTGCCCGAACCCCGGGCGCGAATCGTGGCGGCAGTGAGCGAAACCCGTTACTATTTTTCAAAATTTGTGCCCGCGAAGATGTCAGACCTTCGATCGAATGTTCGATGAACGGTGCGGAAGCGGACCGTTCCGGACCGCGCGGAGCGGATGAGAGGAGCATGAGAATGGACGATGTAGACGTCCTTCTGGTCGAAGACAACCCGGACGATGCGGAATTGACGTTGCGCGCTTTGCGGAAAAGCAATGCCGCCGATCGACTGTTGCATGTCGACGATGGCGCGAAGGCGATCGATTTCCTCTTCAACGATGCCTCCACCAGGCTGCCACGGTTCATTCTGCTGGATCTCAAACTGCCGAAAATCGATGGGCTTGAAGTGCTGCGTCGGGTAAAAGGCGATCAGCGCACCCGCACCATTCCGGTTGTCATCCTGACTTCCTCAAAGGAAGTACGCGATGTGGCGACGAGCTACGATCTGGGCGTGAACAGCTATATCGTCAAGCCGGTCGGCTTCGATCAGTACATGCGCACCGTTTCGGATGTGGGGCGCTACTGGAACGAGCTCAACCAGTTGCCGCAGATGTCGCCCTGAACCGGAGCGACCGCAAAACAAAAGGGCCCGCGAGGGCCCTTTTGTTTGAGGCGGGAATGTTTACACGTTGCCCAGCGGGCGCGAAATGGCGCCGGTGCGCGACATGCCGTCCGCGCCGTAGAGCGTGTCGGTGCCGCCGGCCGAGCGCTGCAACTGGGTGAGGCGACCTTGTACCGACGACAGCCGTGCGCGGATGAGGTTGCCGTTGAGATCGTTCAAATCGCGCGCGACCACGGCGCGATCGGCCACTTTCGACCAGAGCGCCTGCATGCGCGCGCCGAGTTCGCCGCTTGCGGCAACCGCGCTCGCCATGCCGTCGGCGGACTGCGCGAAACCGAGTTGTGCGAGCAGCGTGCTGCGCCGCGCGGCGTAGGTATCGAGCGCTTGAATGCGATTGAGTTTTTCCGCCGCGATGTGATTGATGCGATCGCTGCTGGCGGCGACCAGATCGGCACGCTCTTCCTTGAGCAGATCGATCAGTTGAGCAAGATGCAGCGACTCGTGTTCGAGGACTTCGGCCAGAACTTGGTAAGGGGTCTGCTCAGTCGTCACAGTGTCTTTCCGATTTGGTGATGCCTGACTTGGGTTCGGTTACGCCTGCTTGGAGACCAGTTCCTGCACGCTTTGCAGCAGGCGGTCGGCGACCACATCGCTATCCACGCGAAATTCGCCGCGTCGGATGGCGTCCTTGATCGAATCCACGCGTCCCTGGTCGTACACCGCGGTCGATTGCTCATCCGCCAGCTTGGCCAGTTGTCCGGACAGCCCGGATAATTGAACCTGGTCCGTCGCCGAACCGGCTCCCGCCTTGTCGGCCGGCTTCGCGCTGCTTGCGGCGGGCGTGCCCGGCCGGTCTATCCGGAGCGGATCGCTGTTGCCGTTGATCTTCATGACATCTCCTGCTTCTCCGCGTCGTCAGCCGATCTGGCCGTTTGTGGCGGTGCATGAACGCATTATCGGCCGGGTCCCTGGATTCTTTAGCGGCATTACGACCGGATTTCCACGACCCCGCCCGCCCGGGCAGTACCGGTGAGAATTTTGCCGGACTGGAGCTGTACACGCACGTTTTGCCCATCCACCGCCGGCGCGAGCGCGCGCCCCTCGGCGGAGACCATGAAACCGCTGCCGCTATAGGTCAATTTCACCTGTTCGCCCGAGGCGACCACCGGCCGGGCGCGGAGTTGATCGCCGCGGATCGGCTGCCCCATGGTCAGCGTGCGCAACAGCGATTTGTTCTCCACCTGGGCCGGATCGTTCAGCACGCCGGGCGGTTCGCGGGTCAATTCCACTTCCTCGATGCGCACGTCGGCCGGACTCAGCGTCTGGCCGGCGCTCAAACCGCGCGCCGCCACCACGGCCGGTCCATAAATGCGGACGTGAATGGGAATGTAGGTACTCCAGCTGGCGCCTTCCATACAGCGCACGCCAATGGTGCCGCGACCCCACAGTCGCGCACCGGCAGGCAGAAAGGGTTCGAAGCGCGCACAGGGCGCCAAATGCAGACGGGGATCGACGTTGCCAATGGTGATGTCGGCGCGGCCGACCGTGCCGCTCAGTTCGTTTTGCAGATAAACACGCAGCGGCTGTTCGTCGATCGCCTGCCCCTCGGCGTGCGCGAGCAACGCGATCGCGGCGAGTGCGAGGCCGAGCAGCAATTTTGCGAGTGACGTCTTCATTGCGTCTCTCCGGCTTTCATTCAAATAAAGAGGCTCGGACTGGATCCCCGCTTTCGCGGGAATGGCGTCACTACCGTCATCCCCGACAGCCACGTCAGCGGCGGGATCGGCAATCCAGACTTTTCCAGTGCTGCGAGATTAATCGCGCGCGGCCCAGGTCAAGCGCCGAAAAGCCGCGCAAAAGCCCGCTTTCTTCGCGGATCGCCGCTGGACGGTCTTCCCATAATTGCGCCATCACCGGACCGGACCGTCGGAGGCTTTCATGATCGGCCAGCTGGACAATTTGCTGCAGTTGCAAAGCGAGGCGCTGAAGTTACGCGCGCAGCGGCAGGAGGTTATCGCCTCCAATCTCGCCAATGGCGATACGCCGAACTATAAGGCGATGGATTTCAAGTTCTCCGATGCGTTGCGTCAGGCCGTGGGTATGCCGAGCGCGCAGGGCAGTGCGCCTGCGCTCGTGCAGACCAGCGCCGGCCACATGAACGCGCAGGGATCGACGCTCTCCACCGTGCAGTTGCTGTATCGCACGCCGACGCAAGCACGCGTCGACGGCAACACGGTGGACACCAACGTCGAGCAGGCCAACTTCGCCGACAACGCCGTGCGCTACGAAGCGTCGCTGCGCTTTCTTAACGGTCAGATCAAAACCATGCTGTCGGCCATACAGGGCTAAAGGAAGGACTACGCATGTCGCTTGACAAAGTTTTCGAGATTTCCGGTTCCGCGATTTCTGCACAGAGCCAGCGCCTCAACGTGGTCGCCAGCAACCTGGCCAACGCCGAGAGCGTCGCCGGTCCCGACGGCAAGGCCTATCGCGCGCGGCAGGTCATCTTCCAGACGCTGCCGGTGGGCGAGCAGAACGGCATGCAGGGCGCGCAAGGTGCGACAACCGCCGGTGTGCAGGTCGCTGGCATCGTCGAAGACCAGAGCCCGATGCGCAAGGTTTACAACCCCGAGCATCCGATGGCGGCCGAAGACGGGTATGTCGAAATGCCGAACGTGAACGTGGTCGAGGAAATGGTCAACATGATTTCCGCATCGCGTTCCTATCAGACCAACGTCGAAGTGATGAACACAGCCAAGAGCCTGCTGCTCAAGACGCTGTCGCTCGGTTCCTGAGGAGATCCAGAATGAGTGCCGTAAGCGGAGCCGATACCAGCAACATCCTCGCGCAATACCAGAACCCGACGTCGACGAAGAAA
>DATCWO010000131.1:0-4063 GCA_036566325.1 Burkholderiales bacterium
TCGACTTCGGTCTCCTCGCCCACCAGCACGAGGTCGATTTCCTTGCCGAGTTGGCGCGCCAGATCGCGCGTCAGTCGCACATATTTCTGGAACACGCGTCCCACCGGCTGCATGCGCGCTTTCATCACCGCGTTTTGCAGATCGGAGACCAGCATGTCGAGTTCGTCCACGGCGCCATCGAGCGCCTTCAGCGCATCGCCTTCGCTGCCGCCGCGTTGCAGATCGCGCTTGAGGCACATCAGGCGGTTCTTGGTCAGTCCGATTTCGCCCGACAGATTGAGAATCTGGTCGAAACGATGCGTGTCGACGCGCAACGTGGTTTCTTTTTGTGCCGGCGCGCCACCGTTGCCGTTTTTCGCGGAAGTGTGGGGCGGATTCGCTGCGCGCGCAGGCGCGGCAACCGGCGTCGACGCCTGTGTCGCGGGTGGTGCGCCCGCAATCGCCGCGTAGAGTGCCGCCCAATCCGGCTCGTCGGCCGCAACGCTGTCGGACGTTTTCGGTGCGTTGCCGGTGGTTGCCTGCGTTGCCGCAGGCGATATCGGGCGACCCTGAGCGAGCGCTTCGAGCTGCGCAATCAACTGTGCGGGCGCAGGATCGGGTTGCGCGAAGCCGCCCATTTCTTCGAACATGCGGCGCACTTCGCCGGTCGCAGCGAGGATGACGTCAAGCACTTCGGCGGTGAGTTGCAGTTTGCCGCTGCGCAACAGATCGAGCAGTGTTTCGGCGCGATGGCACACCGTGACCAACGCCGCCGCTTCGAGAAAACCTGCGCCACCCTTGATGGTGTGAAAACCGCGAAACACGGCATTCAACAGATCCAGATCATCGGTGCGGCCCTCCAGCTCGATCAGTTGCAGATCGACGCCATCGAGCAGTTCGCCCGCCTCGTTGAGGAAGTCGAGCAGCAGATCCTGCATGTCGACGAAGGCGTTCATGCGCTGAATTCCTTCAATTCAAAAGCCCAGGCTTTCGAGCAGTTCGTCGACCTGTTGCTGCCCCGTCACGACGTCGTCGCGCTTGGTTGCATTCATGGCCGGACCGGTCAGCCACTCGCCTTCGGACGCCGGGCGTTTTTCCGGTGGCGTGGTTTCGAGCAGTAGCTTGACCAGTTGCGCCTCGAGGTTCTGCGCCACTTTCACGATGCGCTGAATCACCTGTCCGGTGAGATCGTGAAAATCCTGCGCCATCATAATTTCGGTGAACTGCGCATTGGTCTGCGCGGTCTGGCGCGGCAGGTCCTTGAGAAAGGCACGCGTCTCGACCGCCGTGCGCTTGAACTCGTCCATCGGCAAATCGCCGCTGAAGACGCGCTCCCACTGCCCGGCCAGACGCGTCGCCGCCGCCTCGACTTCGTTCTGATATTGCTGGCCCTGCTCGACCGCTGTGAGTGCGCGATTGGCCGCCTTGCCGGTGAGGTCGGCGATATAAGAGAGACGATCGCGCGCATCCGGCAGCGAACTGACCGCGTCTTCGACCGCCTTGTCGTAACCGAGCTCGCGCAGCGCGTCATGCAGGTTGCGCGTCAGCGAGCCGATACGCTGAAACACTTCCTGCGGTGCGGGCGGTTCGCCGCTCGGCACATCAGAGACCACCGACGCAGAAGGCACAGTGCTCCCACTCGACTCGGTGGCGCCATGCGATGCGGCGGCCCGTTGCGCGACCTGATCGAACAACGCCTCCAGATCCTCTTCGTCGGCTTCGGCAGCGGGCGCCGGTTCGACTACAAACGTCGAGGGCGAAGCGGCTTGCGCCGCGACCTGATCGAATAACGCTTCGAGGTCTTCCTCGTCGGATGAAGTCACCGGTGCCGGTTCCTCCGCGAGTGCGGATACGGCGGCGGTCGGCGGCGCGTTTTGTGCGGCGATTTCATCGAACAGTGCTTCGAGATCTTCAGTCTCGGTCGCGGACATGACTACGCTCCCATCTATATCGACTGCAGTATGTGTCGAGTGTCTATGCGCATCAGGCGCCGACTTGCGTCTTCTGCAGAATCTTGTTGAGTTTTTCTTCCAGCGTCGCCTTGGTGAAGGGCTTGACGATGTAACCGGACGCGCCGATTTGCGCCGCCGTCACGATGTCTTCCTTCTTCGCTTCGGCCGTCACCAGCAGAACCGGCAGATGCTTGAGTTCCGCATCGGCGCGAATCTGGCGCAACAGTTCGAAGCCGTTCATGTTCGGCATGTTGAGATCGGAGACGACGAACTCGAATGCGCCACCGCGCAGCTTGGACAATGCGACGACGCCGTCTTCGGCCTCGTCGGCGTTGTTGTAGCCGAGTTCCTTCAACAGATTTCGCACGATGCGGCGCATCGTGGAAAAGTCATCGACGATCAGAAATTTCATATCCGGATTGCTCATACTTGACTCCCCTGCTTCTCTTCCTTGCCGGAACGCAACATGCCGGCGATGGTGCCGGCGAGTTCCTGAAAATGAAATTTGGCGACGTATGCATCGACGCCAACCTGCTGTCCGAGTTTCTTGTTCGCCACCGACGACAGCGACGAATGCATCAGTACTGGAATGCCGCTGAAACGCGGGTCAGTCTTGATGTGACGCGTGAGCACATAGCCGTCCATCTCCGGCATCTCGGCATCCACCAGCACCACACCTAGGCGCTGCCTGAGCGGCACGCCGTCGACCTGCGCCTGCGCCGCCAGCATGTGCAGCCGCTCCAGCGCCTCGCGGCCGTTGACGGCGTGCTGGAAGGGCAACTGCATCTGATCGAGTACCTGGGTGATTTTCTTGCGCGCAATGGCCGAATCGTCGGCAAAGAACACCATGCGCGATGAATCGGGGATCGGCGCGTCCAGCGACGGCACTTCTTCCTCGCCCATCACATCGACGAGAATCTGTTCGACGTCGAGAATGGAGACGAGCCGCCCGCCGGGCAGTTCGGTAATCGCGGTGACCAGCCCCGAGCCGCCGGCGATGGTCGATTGCGGCGACTTCACCTGCTCCCAGTCGACCCGCACGATGCGATCGACTTCGCCGACCAGAAAAGCCTGCGTACTGGAGGAGAACTCGGTGATGATCATCTTGCCGCCCTCGCCCGAATGCTCCATGCCGAGACAGCGGGCCAGGCCGATGACGGGGATGATCGCGCCGCGCAGACTGACGATGCCTTCCACGCCATGCGGCATGTTCGGCGTCGGCGTGATGGGCTTCAGCTCGCACACCTCGCGCACCTTGAACACGTTGATGCCGAAGGTCTCGCGCCCGCCGAGTGAGAACAGCAGCAGCTCCATGCGATTGGAGCCGACCAGCCGCGCCTTCTGGTCCACCAGATTCATGAGTTGGTTCTCTTGCGCACCCATCACTTGTTCTCCTGCGGCCTATCGGCCGGCGTTCGGCGAGTCGAGACCCGGCGTGACGGCTTGAATCATTTCGCCGGCTTGCTCGGCATCAGGCACCTGCACCCCCGTGCCCTCGCTGGTAATCATTTCTTCGGTTTGCTTGTTCAGTACCACGATGCTGATGCGCCGATTGATCTGGTCGAACGGATCGGCGCTGTTGAGCGGAATCGACGAGGCCAGACCGACGACGCGAATGATCTTGTTTTCCGCGATGCCGCCGGCAACCAGTTCGCGCCGCGAAGCATTGGCCCGATCGGCCGACAGCTCCCAGTTGCTGTAGCCGCGATCGCCGAGGAAATACGGCGCCGCGTCGGTATGGCCGGCGAGCGAGACCTTGTTTTCCACCTCGTTCAGCAACGCGCCCAGTTCGCGCAGGATCTCGCGCATCCAGTCGTGCACCGTCGCGCGACCGGTATCGAACATTGGGCGGTTCTGGTCATCGATGATCTGGATGCGCAGACCTTCCGATGTGAGGTCGAGCTTGATCTGCTTGCGATAGGCGCCCAAGCGCGGATTGCTCTCGAAAATCTTTTCCACCCGCGACTTCAGTTGTTTCAGTTTGACCGCTTCGTCGCGTGCGACTTCCGCCTTGGCGGCCTGCAGGTTGATGATTTTCGTCTTGCCGATATCGCCCGCTTTCACCTGACCCATGGTGCGGGTGAGATCGGTGCCGCCGCCCTGAATCACCGATGAGCTGTCACCCGAACCGG
>DATCWO010000223.1:0-5476 GCA_036566325.1 Burkholderiales bacterium
TTTAAGCTGCCCGATGTGGAAAGGGGCAGATGAGCCGCAACTTAGGCGACGTCCAGGCCGAGATCGAGGATCGGCGCGCTGTGGGTGAGATAACCGACAGAGATGATATCCACGCCGCTGGCCGCCACCGCATTAACCGTGGCGAGGCTGATTCCGCCCGAGGCTTCCGTGATGGCACGCCCTTTAACCTTCAATACGGCTTCACGCAATTGCGCGGGCGTCATGTTGTCGAGCAGCACGACATCGACCCCGGCGCTCAGCGCTTCGTCGAGTTGCGCCAGCGTGTCGACCTCGACTTCGATTTTGACCAGATGACCTATCGCCGCACGCGCGCGTTCGATCGCGACGCTCACGCCACCCGCTACGGCAATGTGGTTGTCCTTGATGAGCACCGCGTCGTCGAGGCCGAAACGATGGTTGGAGCCGCCGCCCGCCTTCACCGCATGCTTTTCCAGAATGCGCAGTCCCGGCGTGGTCTTGCGCGTGCAAGCGATACGCGCTTTGTGCGGTTTGACTGCGTCGACCAGCGCGGCGGTTGCGGTCGCGATACCGGAGAGGCGACAAGCCAGATTCAGGGCAACGCGTTCCGCGGAAAGAATGGCATGCGCGTCGCCTTCGACGCTCAATGCCACATCGCCCTGCGCGACGCGTTCGCCGTCGCGTTTCAGGATTTCGATTCTGGCGTTCGGGTCCATCAGACGAAATGCGATCTGTGCGCACTGCATCCCGGCCAGCACTCCGGCTTGGCGCGTCATCATGACGGCCTTCATGCGCGCACCGACCGGAATTACCGCGGCGGAAGTGATGTCACCGGCGCGACCCAGATCTTCGATCAGGGCAGCTCTGACGATCGGCTCAACGAGCAGAACAGGAAGTGGTTCGATCATCGTTCTCGTCTCAGGCGCTCTGTGCGCGCTGCAATGCCCCGTCCAGCACAGCGGTTCGCTGGCGTATTTCATCGAGCGTGAATTGCAGATGACGCTGCCATGCCATTGCGGGTTGCGGGAAATCATCGCGACAATGCGCGCCGCGGCTTTCGCAACGCTCCAGCGCAGCGATGGTGATGCACAGACCTGCCAGTGCGGCATCTGCAACGACGCCGGACGCTTGCGCGAGCATGCGCAAATTCCGCGCGGCGGCGGTAAGCCCTTCGGCATTGCGCACGACGCCAACATGGCGCGTCATCAATTGACGCACAGCCTTCATCGCATCGGCGTCGAATGCGGACGTTCCCACTTTCATATTCACGACAATCGGACGCGAACGCTGCGCGAAATTGATGCCCTGAATGTCGGCCGCGATCCAGCGTGCGTAAGCCAGCGCTTCGAGCAGCGAGTTGCTGGCGAGACGATTGGCCCCATGCAGGCCCGTTGCGGCCACTTCACCGCACGCCCACAGTCCGTCTATGGAACTGCGACCGCGTTCGTCCACGGCGATGCCGCCCATGTGGTAATGCGCCGCGGGCCGCACGGGAATCATCTGCCGGACCGGATCCAACCCGGCGTCCTTGCACAAGGCATAGACGCCCGGGAAGCGTTTCGGGAAACGTTCGCCCACCGCGGTGCGCGCATCGAGAAAAACGTCGTTACCGACTTCGATCTGTTTCCAGATGCCGCGCGCGACGACGTCGCGCGGCGCGAGTTCCCTGCCGGGCACGGCGTCCATGAAACGTTCGCCGTGTTGATTGACCAGCGTCGCGCCCTCGCCCCGCAAAGCTTCCGTCGCGAGTGGCATGGGGTCGCGACCGACTGCCATCGCGGTGGGATGAAATTGCACGAACTCGACGTCACGCAACAGTGCGCCGGCGCGCGCCGCCAGAACGAAGCCGCTGCCGACCGAGCCCAATGGATTCGTGGTGTGCACATACAAGCCTCCCGCACCGCCGGTGGCCAACACCACGGCACGCGCGGCGCGGTAAAACGGCGCGCCGCCGCGCACCCCCTGCACACCGCGCACCGCACCTTCATCCACCAGCAATTCGGTCACCCGCACATCGTCGAGCACTTCGATGCTCGGCGTGCGCCGCACGGCGCGGATCAAGGTATTGATCGCTTCGAGACCGGTGGAATCGCCGCCCGCGTGCACGATGCGGCGACGCGAATGCGCCGCTTCCAGTCCGAGCGCGATTTCACCGTTTGCGTCGCGATCGAATTCGATGCCGTAGCTCAGCAAATCCTCGATGCATGCGGCAGCTTCCGCGGTCACGCGATTGGCGACGTGATGATCACCGACTCCCGCGGCAGCGACCAGCGTATCGGCCGCGTGCAGAGTATGCGCATCATCCTCGCCAATCGCCGCGGCGATGCCGCCCTGCGCCCACGGCGTGGACGCCTCGGTGCCGAGCGGCGCCTTGACCAGCACCGTCACCGGCAGCGGCGCAAGCTTCAGCGCGGTCGCGAGGCCGGCGATGCCGCCGCCGACGACAACAACGCGTGCAGAGGTGGGAGCGTTCATGTCGATCGCCTCGTCAATGATTCGCAAAATGCATGGCGCGCAGCGAAACTCGCCGAGTTCCCGCTGCCGCGCAAATGAAACGATTCAGCGCTACGCGCATCATCACTTCACTTCCAGCATGCGTTCGATGGCACGACGCGCGCGCGGCGCCAACTCCGGATCGACCGTCACTTCATGCGTCAGTGTTTCCAGCGCATGGCGGATATTCGCAAGGGTGATCTGCTTCATGTGCGGGCAGCGCTGGCACGGCCGCACAAACTCGACGTCCGGGTACTGCACCGCGACGTTGTCGCTCATTGAGCATTCGGTGATGAGGACCACACGCGCCGGACGCTTCTCGCCGACGTAGTTGATCATGCCCGAGGTCGAGCCCGCGAAGTCGGAGGCCTGCACCACTTCGGGCGGGCATTCCGGATGCGCAAGCACGATCACGCCCGGATACAGCAGACGGAAGCGTTCGATGTCCTCTACCGTGAAGCGCTCGTGCACTTCGCAATGTCCGGCCCAGGTAATCACTTCAACATTGGTCTGCGCCGCGACGTTCTTCGCCAGAAACTCGTCGGGGATCATGATGACGCGCGGCACGCCGAGGCTTTCCACGACCTTCACCGCATTGGCGGAAGTGCAGCAGATATCGCTCTCGGCCTTCACCTCGGCCGAGGTGTTGACATAGGTGACCACCGGCACGCCCGGATACTTCTCGCGCAACAGGCGCACGTCCGCGCCGGTGATGGAGTCGGCGAGCGAGCAACCCGCGCGCAGATCGGGGATGAGCACCTTCTTGTCCGGGCTAAGCAGCTTCGAGGTTTCAGCCATGAAGTGCACGCCGGCCTGCACGATGATCTCCGCATCCGAACGCGCGGCCTCGCGCGCCAGCGCCAGACTGTCGCCGACGAAATCAGCCACGGCGTGAAAGATCTCCGGCGTCTGGTAGTTGTGCGCCAGAATGACCGCGTTTTTTTCCCGCTTGAGACGCAGGATGGCATCGATATCGGGCGCGTACCTCGGCCACAGCAGTTCCGGAACAACGCTTTTGATGCGCTCGTACAAGTGTGCGGTGCGCTCGGCGATCTCCGGCGTGTAGCTTTCCGTGTAGCGAAGCGCGGTCGATGGCATGGCGGCGGTTGCAATCATTATGCTCACCTTGAGTATATATGGCGGATAACAAAACCGAGTTACCTCGGCTGGCGTTATTCTAGCCTTGAGAATAAGGCCGTCAAGTACTCCGGCTTAAATATTTCGAGCTTTTTGGAATCCGCTGCCGGGACGCCTACTTACGCGCGATCGGCAAGCGGAAGCCTGTCGTGGTGCCTTCCAGCAGCACTTCGCTGCGGAACCGCACCAGCCGTGCGGGACGGCCGCCAGTCGCCGTGGTTACTCCACCGGTGTCCTCCACTAGGCCCTGCCCCTCCACCAGTCGCCTGAAGTTGGGTTTATGGACACGGACACCGGCAAGCGCCTCGACGGTGCGCTGCAGATGCAGCAACGGAAATGTGGCCGGCATCAGTTCGAATACCACGGGGCGATATTTGATCTTTCCGCGCAGTCGCGCGATGGCGGTCGCGAGAATGCGCCGATGGTCCGCCAGCATGGGTTCGCCTTCAGTCATGAAACCGCCGGCCGCGCCGCCGCGACGGCTGTCGCGCTGCGCTTCGGGAACCAGCCCCGCCTCGTACAGCAATTCGTAGCGCTCCAGCACCGGCTCATCGTTCCACGGCGACTTGCGCGTGCCGAACGTCATGCGCACGCGTGCATCGCGCAACTTGCGTTGCGCCGGACTGGGTGCTGCCGCGCACCATTCCTTTAGGCTCGCAGCAATCTGATCGAGCATGACCGGTCGGCCGTTGCGCCAATCTTCCCAGGGAAAATAGCGATACCAGTTGCGCCATTCGGCATTCGCCGTCCCGGCCGGCTGTGCCTCGGGAACGAGCGCGAGGTAGCCGATCGACAACACGCGAGCGTTGGCGCCGGCGGCGATGCTGCGGCCGCTATCGCCAAAGGTATAGAGTTGCTCGACATAGCCGAGCACTTGGCGCGTCTGAGTCTCCACCCAAGCGCGCAGACCTGCTTCAAGTGTGCGGTGTTGCGGTTCGAAGGGGCCGGACGGCAACGCGTCGATGTCGTTGGTGCGAATCGCCAAAACCTTCGGCTCATCTTTCGTCACCGCCACAACCACCGCACTCAAATCGACGGAAATCGCCTGCTGAACCGCCTGCTGTTCGTGCGCCGACCGCTGCGCAGCCCTCATGGATTGGTCCTGCTTATGTTGTGAGGGTATGTATTCTAACGGCCACGGCGCATCCGTTCGACGCCCGGTGTCGAATTGGATGCATTGCAACGGATCGCGATCGCCCGGCAACTCAACGCGAGGGTATGGCGCCTACGCAATTTCGCCGATAACAGCTAACGCTTGATGCGAATCGTGCCCTCCCAGCGGCAGCTCCATGACCTGCAGCGATACCGCTGTCGCGGCGACAGCACGCTGGCGAAGCGATCGCCCAGACGCCGCCGTACGCGAAAGACATCGCCTTGGCACCAGGGACAATGCAGCGTGGTTCCGGGGTGCTTCAAATGCGTAACACCACTGCGCGATCCACCGAAACCGCCCCGATCCGCCACTTCCTGCGCCAGCGAATTCAGTACATTTCCCAAACCGGATAGCGTGAACAGACGTGCCCCCATAGCGTTATCCTGATCTTCCGTCCCTGCGTAAACATTACCTTTTGCTGCCATGGCTACCCCCTCCTACCAGGGCGTTTCCCTCACGCAACGGCGTTTCGATGCAACTCCATAGAATCGCGGCGAACGAAAACGCTGACGTGCAGTCCGCAAGAAAGGTGCCCAACGAATGCCCACAATATCGCTCGCGGATTGTCATTGCAGTACAGGCGGACTGGAATGAAAAGGTCTCGTTCGCTGCTGCAATCCTATTTAACAACTGAGTATCGGGTGCACGGGTCCACGCCGAAGCAGCGCTTCACATTGCGCATCGGCGTGCGACAACCCCGTCTGGCCGCACTGC
>DATCWO010000238.1:0-4324 GCA_036566325.1 Burkholderiales bacterium
AAATTCTGTCGCGGCGAGATCGACATTGCTGACGCTTCGCGCCCGATCCTCGAGAAAGAAATGGCTGCTTGTAAAGAGGCGGGCATCGAATACATCGAACTGCCGGTTGCGTTCGATGCGTTGACGGTGGTCATCAACCCCAAGAACAAGTTCATCGAGAAACTGACCGTCGCTGAACTCAAGAAAATGTGGGAACCGGGTGCGCAAGGCACCGTGATGAACTGGAATCAGGTAAACCCGCAATGGCCGAATGCGCCGCTCAAGCTGTTCGGACCAGGTGCCGATTCGGGCACGTTCGATTACTTCACCGAAGCAGTGGTCGGTAAATCGAAATCCAGCCGTGGCGATTTCACCGCCTCTGAAGATGACAACGTGCTGGTGCAGGGCGTCTCGCGCGACGTCAATGCGCTGGGCTACTTCGGCTACGCCTACTACATCGAAAACAAGGACAAGCTGAAAGCGGTGCCGATCGTCAATGAGAAAGGCCAGCCGGTTGCGCCTTCGATGGAAGCCGTGTTGAAAGGCAGCTACTCGCCGCTTGCACGCCCGATCTTCATCTACGTCAGCACCAAGTCTCTGGCCAAGCCGGAAGTCAAAGAGTTCGTCGAGTTCTATATGAAAAACGCGACGACGCTGGCAGCCGAAGTAAAGTACGTGCCGCTGCCCCCGCAGGCCTACAAAACAGCGCTTGAGCATGTTAACAACGGCAAAAAAGGGACAGTGTTCGGTGGCCACGCCGAGGTAGGCGTGACGATCGAGGATCTGCTCAAACGCGACGCAAAACTATAAGAACCCGGCCGAATGTACCCTCGCTAATCGGAGCCTTCCTGAATAGCGGGGGTGATCGGCACTCCCTAAGACACTGTTTTGCATTGTCTCGCTCGTGCAGTCGCGTATTTGGGTCGCATCCGAATACTTGCTCAGGCTTTTTCTGAGGCGCCGTTTGTGGCGGTCAGAAGAGTGACCCTCCCTCCCATGCGTGAATTCCGAGCAGACCTGCGATACCTCCTTAAGCTAAACTTGCGGCCCCGCCAACCATGACTGCCGTTACTCGCAGCAGTTCCCTCTCTGCCGTGAATTCCGATAGGCCCTCGAGCAACCGTCTGGCGCAACGTCGCACTCGCGTCTGGCGCGAAAAGTTCATTGAGTCGTTGCTGTTTCTGGCGGCATTGGTATCGGTATTCACCACGGTCGGTATCGTCTACGTCCTGGTGAGCGAGTCGATCGTGTTTTTCCAGCACGTACCGATCATCGATTTCCTGACCGATACGCAATGGACCCCGCTGTTCGATGACAAGCACTTCGGCATCATGGTGCTGTTGTCCGGAACGTTGACGAGTTCCGCCGTGGCGCTATCGATCGCGATTCCGCTCGGCACCATCATCGCGATCTATCTGTCGGAGTTCGCACCCTTCAAGGTGCGTGAAATCGCCAAGCCCTTCCTGGAACTGCTGGGCGGCATCCCGACCATTGTGTACGGCTACTTCGCGCTGATATTCGTGACCCCGCTGCTGCAACGGATATGGCCCGAATTGCCGGGCTTTAACCTGCTGTCCGCGGGGATCGTGATGGGCATCATGATCATTCCGTACGTCAGCTCCATTAGCGAAGATGCGATGCGCGCCGTGCCCATGAGTTTGCGCGAAGGGTCTTATGCGATGGGTGCCACGCGCTTCCAGACTGCAGTCAAAGTCGTCGTGCCCGCGGCGTTCTCGGGTCTCGCGTCGGCCTACATCCTCGGCATTTCGCGCGCGGTGGGCGAGACCATGATTCTCGCCGTGGCCGCCGGGATGCAGCCGAACCTGACCTTCGATCCGACTGAGCCGGCCGCCACCATTACCGCTTATATCGTGCAGGTTGCACTGGGCGATCTGCCGCATGGCTCAATCGGTTATCAAACCATTTTCGCGGCGGGTCTCACTCTTATGCTGCTGACGCTGACGTTCAATATCCTGGGTCACGTGCTGCGCAAGAAATACCGGGAGGCCTATTGATGTCCGCCGTCGCGCCCAATCTTCAGGAAATCCGCGCCATCATCGCGCGGCACAAGCGCAGGGATTTGATGTTTGCCGTCTGCGGCGTGCTGGCCTTGATGATTGGTGTATTGACCTTTACCGCCTTGTTCGCGGATATGGCGATGAGAGGCATCCCGCGGCTGGATCTTGAGTTCTTCACCAACTTTCCGTCGCGCAAGGCCGAACGAGCAGGCATTCTTTCGGCATGGGTCGGCTCCACGCTCGTCATGATGACGACCGCCTTCTTTGCCGTGCCGCTGGGTGTCGCCGCCGGGATTTATCTGGAGGAATACGCGCCAAAGAACTGGATGACCGACATCATCGAAATCAACATCACCAATCTTGCCGGGGTGCCGTCGATCGTGTATGGCCTTCTGGCGCTTGGCTTGTTCGTCTATCAGTTCGGTTTCGGCCAGAGCATTCTGTCGGCCGGTTTGACGCTTGCGCTGTTGATCCTGCCGGTCGTGATCGTCGCCACGCGTGAGGCGATTCGCTCCATCCCGCAAATGATTCGCGAAGGCTCGTATGCCCTCGGCGCGACGCAATGGCAGACCGTGCGCGATCACATCGTGCCCTATTCGATGCCCGGCATTCTCACCGGCGTAATTATCGGCATGGCCCGCGCCATTGGCGAAACCGCACCGGTGATCACCATCGGCGCGCTGACCTTCATCGCCTTTTTGCCGCCCAGCCCGCTCGAGCAGGAACCGCCGTTCATCAATTTCGATTGGTTGTTCTCGCCCTTCAGCGTGATGCCTATCCAGATGTTCAACTGGACATCGCGTCCTGAAGCCGAGTTCCAGATCAACGCCGCAGCTGCCGGCTTCGTGCTGGTCCTGATGACCCTGGCGATGAACGGCCTGGCAATCTGGATTCGCTATCGGTTGCGCAAGAACATCAAGTGGTAATGCCGGCACGTCCCCTACAAGAGTCCAGAGTCCGCGACATGACGATTTCCGATATGCAACCCAAGGCCGAAGTGAAGAACCTGAATTTCTATTACGGTTCTTTCCAGGCGTTGAAAAATCTCAACATGCCGGTTCACGACAAGAAAGTGACCGCGCTGATCGGCCCTTCAGGATGCGGCAAGTCGACGTTTTTGCGCTGCTTCAACCGTATGCATGATTTGTATCCGGGTAATCGCTACGAAGGCGATATCCGCTTGCATCCGGACGATACCAACCTGCTCGCGCGCGAAGTTGACCCGATTGAAGTGCGCATGCGCATCAGCATGGTGTTCCAGAAGCCCAATCCGTTTCCGAAATCCATTTTCGAGAACGTCGCCTACGGCTTGCGCGTACGCGGCGAGCGCAATCGTCGCATGCTCGAGGAGCGTGTCGAGACGGCATTGCGGGGCGCGGCGTTGTGGGATGAGGTGAAGGATCGGCTGGACGATCTCGCGTACAACCTTTCGGGCGGGCAGCAGCAGCGCCTGTGTATCGCACGTGCGCTGGCAACTGATCCGGAAATCATGCTGTTTGACGAGCCGACTTCCGCGCTTGACCCGATTGCCACCGCGAGCATCGAGGAACTAATCGCCGATCTGAAACACAAGGTGACGATCCTTATCGTGACGCACAACATGCAACAGGCTGCGCGCGTATCCGACTTCACCGCATACATGTATCTCGGCGAACTGATCGAGTTCGATGTCACCGACAACATCTTCATCAAACCGAAGAAGAAGCAGACGGAAGACTACATCACTGGTCGGTTCGGTTAACGAACCGACCAGTGATGTAGCGGCGTAGGCTAACTTCGCGGCTCGATCGCGAAGTAAGGCGCGAAGCGCCGGCCGAAGGCACTACATCGAACTCGTTAACGAACCGACCAATGATGTAGCGGCGTAGGCTAACTTGCTCCGCAGGGGTTAAGGGACCGAAGGTCCGGCCCTACGCAGTACGCAACAGACAGTTTCGGTAAGTCTCATGGATGGTTGCTAAGCGCCCGCGCAAGCGGGCGTTTTTGTGTGCAGCCCGGGGCGCGCGCTAAACTCCCCCGCATGATCGCCTTGCTCCAGCGCGTTAGCGAAGCCAGCGTCAGGGTCGACGACAAAGTCATCGGTGCGATCGGTCCGGGTTTGCTCGTTCTGCTTTGCGCCGAACGCGGCGACACGCAAGCCAATGCAGCGCGCCTGATCGAACGCCTGCTCAACCATCGCGTGTTCAACGACGAGGCCGGCAGGATGAACCGTTCGTTGCGCGATACGGGCGGCGGTTTGCTGCTGGTGCCGCAGTTCACCCTCGCTGCTGATACGTCGCGCGGTAATCGACCGAGTTTCACCCCGGCCGCAGATCCTGCCGCGGGAC
>DATCWO010000287.1:0-6798 GCA_036566325.1 Burkholderiales bacterium
TTCGGGTAGGGGCACGGACAACACATCTCCCGCAATCCAGTTCACCGTTCCGCCCGATTCGCCGAGGCGCTGTTGCGCAATATGCAGCGCGGCTTGTGACAGATCGAGCACGGTGAGATCGGAGTAGCCACGCGCGAGCAGATCGTCGACCAATGTCGATTCGCCGGCGCCGACATCGATGATCCGGGCTTGAACGTTGTCGGTCGCACCCTCGATCAATCCGAGGGAAATATCCAGATGCGCGCGGTGCCAACTCAACTGCGACACGCTTTTCGTCTGATAAACCCGCTCCCAATGCGGTTGGTTGCTCATTTAGACCTCCTCGTTTTTCTGCTTCGCCGAACTTCCGTCATATGCGCGGCAACCGAACAATATTATCGCTTCATGCGCGGGCGATGAACGGGAATCTGCCGCGACTTCTGCTGCGGAAAAGGGCGTTCGCCGGCGAGTTCGCTCATGGACTTCGTGCTGGGCAAGGCCGCCTGGAAAATTTGGATGGGCACTGTACCGGAACCGATCACGATGGGCTCGATTGGTGTTTTAGCATTCATTGCGAACGTGATCGCAGCAGCATTGTTGTTTGCCTACCGGGACGGCGATGCGAACATGTGGTCGGTATGGCTTTGCTTCAGCAACGATGCGATCGGCGATTGCGCCGTCATGTTGGCAGCGCTGGGCGTGTGGGGTGCGAATAGTGGCTGGCCCAACGTTGTCGTTGCAACACTCATGGGCGGACTTGCAATTAGCGCAGCGCGCAGTGTTGTCATGCATGCCCTTGCGGAACTTATGATGCTCAAGCCGCGCGAGCAATGACCTGACCCCGATTGTCGTTGGCAGCATCGACTGTGCTGACAAGCCTAGGTCGGTAAAAAAGGGGCGCCCGAAAGCGCCCCGACACTAGGACAAGGTGGAAGCACTATTCGTTTGTGAGCCAGAAGATGGTGAGACCAAGGCCTAGACCGGCGGGTAGGCCAAAGCGTTCAAACATACCAATCTCGCCTCCGCGCACGACATCGACGGGGACGGTGGACTTCTCAATCAAGCCATCGGCAATCGATTCCCTGAGCAGGCGAACCGCGCTACGGACCGGCGAAGTACCAACCACGATCTGATCGGCCCCGGCCTCGACCGCATATGCCGTAACGCTCGGCACAATGCGCCCGCGCAGCATATGGACGGAATAACGCAAGCCGGCTGCTTCAACGCGCTGTTGTGCCGCTGCAAGTGCGAGCTTGGCTCGTTCCACACGGATATCTTCGGTCGCGCCGCTGGACAAAAAACGTGAGACGTGAAGAGGGAAGAGTGGCTGTACGTTGACCAGCTGAATGATGGCGTTGCCATTTGCTCTGGCAGTCCTGATCGCCTCATCGACCGCCTTGAGTGAACATTCCGAGCCATTTACAGGAACCAATATTTTTAGCATGAAGATCTCCTTTGCGCTTTTTGCTTGGGGGAGTAATTGATTGAATTGGCCGCGAACTCGACCGGCGCGGCCAATGCCGAACAACCTTATTCAAAGCTTTCGGAGATGTTGTGCGCGATTTGCGGATGACGTCGGTTGTGCAGATATCCGAGGCCGACTACGCCACCCACAATCAACACATAGATGGCCGTTGTCACCGCGTCATTACCGGCTAGGGATTCCTTAACGAGTGCTTCTCCGGTGATCATCTTCGCCGCAGTCCATGCGAGCACCGCCGCACCGATATAGATAATCGCCGGAAAGCGTTCCATCCACTTCAATACCAGTTGTGATCCGAAGACGATGATCGGAATGCTGATCAACAGGCCGATCACGACCAACAGAAAGCTGCCGTGCGCCGCGCCGGCAACGCCCAGTACGTTGTCGATACCCATGACGGCATCGGCGATCACGATGGTCTTTATCGCTGCCCAGAAATTCGCTGCCGGCTTGACCTCGTGGCCGTCCTCTTTCGCTGGCGCAATGAGCTTCCACGCGATCCACACAAGCAACACACCACCTGCCAGCATGAGGCCGGGAATATCGAGCAGCCATACGACAAAGAGCGTCATTGTGGAACGTAAGGCAACGGCACCGAAGGTGCCCCAGACGATTGCTTTGGTCCTCAAATTTTTTGGCAGACTGCGTGCGGCGAGTGCGATGACGATTGCGTTATCGCCAGCCAACACAAGATCGATGAGGACAATGGCGGCAAGCGCCGACAAGAACTCCATTGTGAATAAATCCATAGCTTCTCTCATTCGGCGGATAGACGACGTCACAACCGAATTCGGCGCGGTCCGCAACCTTTGCCAAATCCGGCAAAGGTCTCGCTCTCGCAGTGTCCGCGGCGGATGACCGGAGATTTGCATCTCGCGTTGACGACCATCACGCAGGAATTTCTTCCCGGAGCTACTCCCCCTTGTGGGTCACCGAACTAATGGCGCGTTCGGGTTGGACACATCGTGCAGGGCATAGGACGCGAAGAGAAGCGAAGCTTCGCAATGAAATCATTGCGATACGCAATGCTGCGCCGTCGGCAACTGCGTAGACTTCCATGCATGGTGCTGTCGCGCGCTATACTCGACGTGCAGTCCCTCAAAGGGGAGTAGCGTAAGTAGCAGGGTCGTCATCCCGGCGACGCGATCTGATCGCCCGGCCCTGCTCTGCAGTGATGAGTGTTCTTCACTCTGCAAGCGAGACCTTTGCGAGCTTTGCCAAGTAGGCAGAAGTTCGTTTTGAAACGCCTGAGTCCATTGGTCGTTTTCGCTTGCAGTGTTGTTGGAGGAACATTCGATGCTCGATCGTCGTTTACGGCGGTACATCCGGAATGGCACGCTGACGCAACTGGCTGCCTTCGAAGCAGTGGTGCAACTTGGCAGTTTCACCCGCGCCGCTGATGCGCTGCACATGGCACAACCCACCGTTTCGCTGTTGGTCAAGAAGCTCGGCGAAACGCTGGGCGTGCCACTCTTCAAATCCAAATCACGAGAAATTCGGCTGACCGCCGCGGGCACGGAAACCTACAGTTTCTGCCAGGAATTCTTCCGATCCTTCGCCGGCCTCGATGATCGTCTGATTGAGTTAAGGCTCGCCACGGCGTATGCGTTGCGCATTGCGATCTGTACCGGAGCAGAGTCAACCATTCCCGCCATGCTCTGTGGCTTCTGCAAGCAGTATCCGGATACGAAACTCAGCCTGTCTGTGGCGAATCGGGCACATCTGCTCGACCGACTGGCGATGGGAACGGACGATTTCTATGTCTTTGGTGTGCCACCTGACGATGCGGATGTTTGCATGCATCCGTTGTGCACGGACGAGTTCAATATCTACACATCGGTCGCGCATCCCTACGCGCGCAGAAAAAAGCTCAGTCTGGCCGAAATCGCGCGCGAACCCTTGCTCATGCGCGAGGCCGGTTCTCGCGCGCGGCAAGTCGCCGATGCACTGTTCGCAGAGCATGAGTGTCGTCCGAACATCCGCATGGAAATGGACAACAACGATGCGATCAAGTGCGCAGTGGCAGCCGGCTTCGGCATAGCGCTATTGTCGCAGCATGCAGTCGGCCCCAACCCGCATCGCGAAGCGCTGGCATCCTTGCAGGTCGATGGACTACCTGTTCGACATCAATGGCAACTGGTCTATCGGCCTGACAAAAATTTATCCGGAACCGAGCAAAGATTGATCGACGAGCTATGCCGACAAGCGATTGCGCCATCCGCCATCAACACCCGCATTGCATTCGAAGAAATCGCCAGCGCATAAGGATAGGGTTGCTTCAGCGATCAAATGGCGTTGAATTTGAATATGATCGAAATAATGATTGAAGAAAATCCTTCAAAACGGGGTTCAGACGATCGAGCTTCATCAAGGAATCCGACATCGAATATGAGCGTTCCTTGCAACGCTGCGTTTATGCTCCGCTGATTGCGGCCGTAGAACTTGTTGTTATTCCGCCGGAGTGTCGCACACGCGCGTCGCCTGAATAGGCGGGCAGGGAACATTGCCGTAGGAACAGAAAACGCAACAGTCACCGCTTTTCGGTCGTAGCACCGCGCCGCAGGCCTTACAGTCGTAGAAAAACTGGCACACGTCGATCGGCATTGTTTCGGTTTCGCGATGGCCGCAGTTTGGACAGGTGAGGGTGGATTTCAATAGTGTCATTCGCTCCTCCAAGAACGGATTTGCCGATACGCGTTTGAATTGTCGCGTGAGCAGTGCGCATGATGACGGTTGCTGCACTGGTGGCTGGAATCGTTCTGTTTCCATAAGATGCCTGCGAAGAACTAACTTCGACAATTCACGCCTGAATCGACGCCGCCAGCTTGGCTTGGTGTTTTTTAAGGCGCCGCCTCCTTGCACCATGCATACAGGGCGTCGTAAATGATCATGCCCTGTGCGAGCAGGGCATGGTCGTCCTCGATGATTTTATTCAAACCGCGTGAAATCGCGAGCAGTCCCGCTGCCTCGGCCGCGAGGTCCAGGCGGCCGGTATCTGCTCCTCGTACTATTACGGCAAGCTTTTGCAGTGCCGGGTCGGTTAAATCGTGTTTCTTCAGGAATGCGTCGAAGCTGCAATACTCGCCGAAGTGCGTGTACTCAACATCGGGCACGTCATACGGAATTGCGCCCGTTGCAGCGGCGACTGATTTGACTTGATCGGCGGGCACATATAGAAACTGCGGCTCTTTATCGATGAACCGGGCGATGAGCCAAGGACAGGCGATGCGGTCAATCTTCGGTCGTTCGCGAGTTACCCATTTCATGAGAAAACTCCTTGTCAGAGTGGCAGGCATCTAACGTCGATATCCTGCGGCGGCGCACGTGTCGCCTTACGATATCGCTGTTCGACAACGTATGCTGATATTTGAATGCGCCGCGATACCCCGTTGACGACGCTCGAGCACGAGACTTCCGTGCTCGACATCTTTTTCATCTTCCTCAAGCTCGGTCTGACCAGCTTCGGCGGCCCGATTGCGCATCTCGGTTATTTCCGCAGCGAGTTCGTCGAGCGCAGGAAGTGGCTGGACGATCCCGCATATGCGGATCTCGTTGCGCTCTGTCAGTTCCTGCCAGGTCCCGCCAGCAGTCAGGTTGGCATTGCGCTGGGACTGTTGCGAAGAGGCCTGCCGGGCGCGTTGGCGTCCTGGCTGGGCTTCACTTTGCCTTCCGCTGTCGCGCTGGTGTTATTCGCTCTGGTGATGACGACGGTCGGCGGGGGCGCGGACGGTGCCTGGCTGCATGGGCTGAAAGTTGTCGCGGTCGCGGTGGTCGCGCAGGCGTTGTGGGGTATGGGTAAAAACCTATGTCCGGATCGATCACGCGCGAGCGTGGCGGTTGTTGCGGCAGTGATCGTCTCGTGGATGCCCGGCGCACCGGCGCAGATCGGCGTTATCGTCGCAGGCGGCTTGATCGGTGCGCTATGGCTTGCCCCGGTCAATATCTTGCCGCGCAGTCCGCTTCCTTTTCGTCTCGGCAAACGCGTCGGCATAGCCGTGCTGGCGGTCTTCTTCGCATTGTTGGCGCTGTTGCCGCTGATGGCGGGGCAAAGCGAAAGCTACACGCTGCAGCTATTCGACAGCTTCTATCGCGCCGGGGCGCTGGTATTCGGCGGCGGGCATGTGGTGCTGCCGCTACTTCAGGCCGAAGTCGTCCCGGCCGGATGGGTGTCCAACGACGCATTCCTGGCGGGTTACGGCGCGGCCCAGGCGGTGCCGGGACCGCTGTTTACGTTCGCAGCCTATCTGGGTGCTGTTTCATCGCAGAGTCCGAACGGCTGGATCGGGGCTGCGGTGGCGCTCGCGGCGATTTTTCTGCCTGCCTTTCTGCTTGTTATCGGCGCATTGCCGTGGTGGGAAAGCGCCCGTCGCCACCCGGCAATGCAGCGCGCGATGCTGGGCGTCAACGCGGCGGTGGTCGGCCTGCTGCTGGCGGCGTTCTATCACCCGGTATGGACGAGCGGCATTGTCTCTACCGCCGATTTTGTATTGGCGGCGCTGGCGTTCTTGTTACTGGTTTTCTGGAAAACGCCACCCTGGCTGGTGGTCATCATGTGCGCCGTGCTGGCGGGATTCGGCTGGCACTAGCGATGGACTACAGTGGATGAGAAGGAGGCTTGACCCTCCTATCGGTGGAGCCTTTAGCGTTGGTGCAAGGCGGCGTTCGCACTGCCGGATTCACTGTGCGAAGGATTGCCGGTGCTCAACCGATTGAAGGAGACGGAATCATGACGACGAAAAAAGGCAACTGCTGCTGCATGGCCAACGACGTATCGACGAAGGCCAAGGCAACCGAGAAAGCGGAGCAGGTGACGCGAGAGCAAGCTGCGCCGCTTGTGGCGGCGGAAAAGCACGGAAGTTGTTGCGGTGGCGAAACGGCCGCCGGATCGTCGCCAAACGCGGCGGTAAGGTCGAGTTGCTGCAGCTAAGTTTTGAGTAAGCCACAGGGAGTCATGATGAGCGCGCATACCAATCGCACCGATCACGGTCATGCACCGGGCCACGGTCACCACGGCCATACGCATGGCGCGCATCACGCTTCCGGTGTTGGCGCAGACGAATCGGAAAAACCCTACACCGATCCGGTGTGCGGCATGAAGGTGGCAGCGAGCGAAGACAAAAAGCACGTCTTTGAGAGTCGCGCCTACTATTTCTGCAGCGCGCGGTGCCTGGACAAGTTTCGCGCGTCGCCGCAGACCTATTTGCAGCCCCCGGCACCAGCGGAAACGGCAGAAGCGCAGGCCGGCACGATCTACTCCTGTCCGATGCATCCGGAGATTCGTCAAAGCACGCCGGGTAATTGTCCGATATGCGGGATGGCGCTCGAACCGCTCATTC
>DATCWO010000070.1:0-17919 GCA_036566325.1 Burkholderiales bacterium
TCGAACAGCGGCGACATGCGCGCCACCATGAAGATGCCGGCCGTCACCATCGTTGCCGCATGGATCAGCGCGGAGATCGGCGTCGGACCTTCCATCGAATCGGGCAGCCACACATGCAACGGGAACTGCGCCGACTTGCCCATCGCACCGATGAACAGGCAGATGCAGATCACGGTGATGACCAGCCATTGCGTATCGCCGAGCAGATTGATCGTTTCGCTCGCGCGTTGCGGCGCCGTGGCAAACACGTCGGCGTAATCGAGCGTACCGAAATAGGCGAACACCAGGCCGATGCCGAGCAGGAAGCCGAAGTCGCCGATCCGGTTGACCAGGAAGGCCTTGAGGTTCGCGTAGATGGCCGTCGGTCTGGTGTACCAGAAGCCGATCAGCAGATAGGACACCAGACCGACCGCTTCCCAGCCGAAGAACAGTTGCAGGAAGTTGTTGCTCATCACCAGCATGAGCATGGAGAAGGTGAACAGCGAGATGTACGAGAAGAAACGCTGATAGCCCGGATCGTCCGCCATGTAACCGATGGTGTAGAGGTGCACCATCAGCGAGACGAAGGTCACCACGACCATCATCATCACCGTCAGCCGATCGATGAGGAAACCGATCTGGAACACCGCGTCGTCACTCGACAGCCATGCGTAGACGGTGCCGTTGAAGGTATTGCCGTTCATCACGTCGGATGCGATCACCAGCGACGCGAGGAACGAGATCAGCACGCCGAGAATCGTCACGGTGTGCGCGCCAGCGCGGCCGATCGCCTTGCCGAACAGGCCGGCGATGATGGCACCGACCAGCGGCGCGAGAGGGACGAGGAGATACAGGCTCTTCATTGGTAGCGTCAGCCCTTGAGACGATCGAGGTCGTCCACGTTGATGGTCCGCGCTGCGCGGAACAGCACGACGAGGATAGCCAGGCCGATCGCCGCTTCGGCGGCGGCCACGGTCAGGATGAAGAACACGAACACCTGGCCGGAAATGTCACCGAGGTAATACGAGAATGCGATGAAGTTCATGTTGACCGACAGCAACATGAGCTCGATCGCCATCAGCAATATGATGACGTTCTTCCTGTTAAGGAAGATTCCGACCACACTGATCGCGAACAACACCGCGCCCAGCACGAGGAAATGCGCTAAGGACAGCAAGGAACTCCCCTTCTTGTTGGTAAGCAGTCGTAAGCCGAAGCTCTACGACCTACTCGCTCTTCTCCGACTGCATCGACACCAGGCGCACGCGGTCCTCACGACGAACCGCGATCTGCCGAGCCGGATCCTGGAATTTCGTATCCTTCCGCTTGCGCATCGTCAGCGCGATCGCCGCAATGATGGCCACCAGCAGCAGCACCGAAGCCAGTTCGAAGGGATACACGTAATCGGTATAAAGCACGTTGCCGAGCGCCTTGGTGTTGCTGTAGTTCGCAGGCACTTCAGGCATGTCCGGCGCGACGCCGGCGAAGTTGACCCACAGCAGCAGGCCCATCTCGACGGCGATGGCAATGCCGACCAGCGCACCGAGCGGCAGATAACTCCAGAAACCTTCGCGCAGTTTGTCCAGGTTGATGTCGAGCATCATCACCACGAACAGGAACAGCACCATCACCGCGCCGACGTAAACGAGCACCAGCGTGATGGCGAGAAACTCCGCGCGCAGCAGCAGCCAGATCGCGGCCGAGGTGACGAACGCGAGTACCAGAAACAACGCCGCATGGACCGGGTTGCGCGCCGTGATCACGCGCAGGCCGGCGAACACCAGGATCGCGGCGAAGATGTAGAAAACGATGGATTCGAAAAGCATTGGCGCCGTTTCCTTATCGGTATTTCGCGTCGGCCGCACGCCGTTCGGCGATCTCGGCTTCGTAGCGGTCACCCACCGCCAGCAGCATTTCTTTGGTGTAGTAAAGATCGCCGCGCTTCTCGCCGTGATACTCGAGCAGATGCGTTTCGACGATCGAATCGACCGGACAGCTCTCTTCGCAGAAGCCGCAGAAAATGCACTTGGTCAGATCGATGTCGTAACGCGTGGTGCGTCGCGTACCGTCGGCGCGCACTTCGGACTCGATGTTGATCGCCAGCGCCGGGCACACCGCTTCGCACAATTTGCAGGCGATGCAGCGCTCTTCGCCGTTGGGATAACGGCGCAGCGCATGCAGGCCGCGAAAGCGCGGGCTGTACGGCGTCTTTTCCTCGGGGAACTGAACCGTGATCTTGCGCGCGAACAAATGCCGGCCCGTCACCATCAGGCCCTGCCACATCTCGATGAGCAGGAATGTCTTGAATATGTCTCGTATACGATTCATGTCGATCCCCTACTTCCAGGGATTCCAGGGCGTCTGCATCCAGGCCGCAATGACGATCAGCCACACAATGGTCAGCGGGATAAATACTTTCCAGCCCAGGCGCATGACCTGGTCGTAGCGATAACGCGGGAAGGTGGCGCGGAACCAGAGGAAGAAAAACAGCAGGAAAGAAACCTTCAACCCCAGCCAGACGATACCGGGAATGGCGTTGAGAACCGGCCAGTCGAACGGTGGCAGCCAGCCGCCAAGGAACATGATCGCGCCCAGTGTCGAGACCAGAATCATGTTCATGTATTCGCCGAGGAAGAACAGGGCGAAGGTCATGCCGGAGTATTCGACGTGGAAGCCGGCGACGAGCGCCGATTCGTCTTCCGCGACGTCGAACGGCGCGCGGTTCGTCTCCGCCACCGCGCAGACGAAATAGACGACGAACATCGGCAGCAGCGGCAACCAGTTCCACGACAGGAATGTCAGCCCCATGTCGGCAAACGTGCCGCGCCCCTGCCCGTTGATGATGTCCGAGAAGTTCAGGCTCTGCGACACCAACAGCACGCACACCAGTGCGAAACCCATCGCGATTTCATAGCCGATCATCTGCGCTGCAGAGCGCATTGCGCCGAGGAACGCGTATTTGGAGTTGGACGCCCAACCCGCGATGATGATGCCGTATACGCCCATCGACGTAATCGCCAGCACGTAGAGCAGGCCTGCGTTGACATCGGCCAGAACCAGTTCGGGCTGGAACGGAATCACCGCCCAGGCTGCCATGGCCGGCATCAGCACCATCATCGGCGCAAGGAGGAAAAGGAACTTGCTTGCCCCGGTGGGCAGGACCACTTCCTTGAACATCAACTTCAGCACGTCGGCGAACGGCTGCAGCAGTCCGACCCAGCCTACCCGGTTCGGTCCGATGCGCACCTGCATATAGCCGATGACTTTGCGTTCGGCCAGGGTCAGGTAAGCCACCCCGATGGTGATCGGCAGCACAATGACAAAAATCAGAACGACGTACTTGACGACGGTCCACAGCGCCGGCCCCCAGGTGGGGCCGAACAGATCGGTGGAATACCCTGCGAGCAGGTTGATCAATTCCATCACGCACGCTCCACGGTCAGTTCGTCGAACATGCCGCCGAGGTCCGCGGTCGAGGCATGCGCCGTCGCCAGTCGCACACAGTTGTCGACCAGCACGTTATCCACCGCCAGTTCGACCAGCGCCTCGCCACCGGCCTGCTTCACTTTCACCGGTTGGCCCGCGACCAGGCCCAGCTTCTGGATCGATGCCGCATTCATATACGCCTTCGGCGCATCGGATGCGGGGGCGCGCTGCAGCGGCTCGGAGCGCCGCACCAGCGGATCGGCAAAATAGATCGGCACCTCGGCCACACGCTCGAGCGTCGCCTTGGCTGCGGTGACGACATTCACATTCACTGCGCCGATTTCGTTCGACAGCGGCACACCGGCCTTCACGGCTTCGATACGCACTTCTTCGCTGCTGTCGTAGTCGAAGCCCTGCAGGTTGAGCAGATTGCCGAGCACGCGCAGCACTTTCCACGCCGGACGCGTTTCGGCGAAGGGTTTCACTGCCGCATTGAAGCTCTGCAGGCGACCTTCGGTATTGACGAAGCTGCCGCTCGTTTCGGTGAACGGCGCAATCGGCAGCATCACATCGGCGTAGTCAATTGCATGACTCTGGAACGGGGTGAGCGCAACGACGAAGTCCGCATTCACCATGGCCTGCATCGCCTGATGCGGATTATGGCAATCGAGTTCGGGCTCGACATTCAACAGTACATAAGCCGCCAGACGCTGTTCGAGCATCGCTGCGGCGTTGAAGCCGTTGGCGCCGGGCACCGCCTGCGCCTGATAGCCGCCGACACTGTTGGCCGCTTCGCCAAGGAAGCCGAAACGCGCGCCGGTGATTTTCGCCAGTTCCTGCGCGAGCACATGCAGTTCCCCTGCACGCGGATGCTGCACCGCGCTGTTGCCGAGGAAAATGCCGCCGTTCTCGCCCGAAGCGAGGCTTTGCGCGATGCCGCGCGCCGCGTCGCTCACGTTGACGCCTGCAACCGCAGCCGGCACCGCAACATTCTTGGCTTCCGCAGCCGCCTTGACGACCTGCGCCAGGGTCGCGACCAGCTCGCTCGGCCGCACGATGGCGCGATTGGCAAGCTTGGTCAGCGAATCCTCATTGGCGAGGTGCAGGATGTTGACCTGCTGGCCCTTCTTCGCCGCCTGACGGAAACGGTTGGCGATCAGCGGATGATCCTTGCGCAGGAAGGAGCCGACCACCAGCACGCGATCGAGCTTGCTCAGCTCCTCCACTTTCATGCCCAGCCAGGGCGCGCCGCGCAGGCTCGCATCGGCGGAGAAATTCGACTGGCGCAGACGGAAATCGACGTTGTCGCTGCCCTGCCCGCGCATCAGTTTCTGCAGCAGATAAAGCTCTTCGAAGGTGGCATGCGGCGACGCCAGCGCGCCGACGTTCTGGCCGGCCTTGCGCAAACCATCGACGACATGCTCAAGCGCGACCTGCCAATCGACTTCGCGCCATTCACCGCCCTGCTTCACCATCGGGCGTTCGAGGCGCTGTTCGTTCAGGCCTTCGTAGGAGAAGCGATCCTTATCGGATATCCAGCACTCATTCAGTTCTTCGTTCTCGAGCGGCAACACGCGCATGACTTTCGCGAGTTTCACCTGAACGATCAGATTGGAGCCGAGGCTGTCGTGCGGGCTCACGGAACGGCGACGTCCCAGTTCCCAGGAACGCGCCGAGAACTTGAACGGCTCCGAGGTCAGTGCGCCGACCGGACAGATGTCGATCATGTTGCCCGACAGTTCGGATTCGACGGCGCGGCCGACGAAGGAAACGATTTCGGAATGTTCGCCGCGGCCCATCATGCCAAGTTCCATCACGCCGGCGATTTCCTGGCCAAAGCGAACGCAGCGCGTGCACTGAATGCAACGCGTCATGCCCTCGGCGGAGATCAGTGGCCCCACGCTTTTCGGCACGACGACGCGCTTCGGCTCCTGATAACGCGAGGCCGAGTTGCCGTAGCCGACCGCCAGGTCCTGCAACTGGCATTCGCCACCCTGATCGCAAATCGGGCAGTCGAGCGGGTGATTGATGAGCAGAAATTCCATCACGCCCTTCTGCGCGGTTTTCGCGTAGTCGGACACGAGGGACGCCTTCATGCCATCGGTCACCGGCGTGGCGCAGGCCGGTAGCGGTTTGGGCGCCTTCTCCACCTGCACCAGACACATGCGACAGTTGGCCGCGATGGACAGCTTGGGGTGATAACAGAAGTGCGGCACGTACATGCCGAGCTGGCGCGCAGCATCCATCACCGTGGAACCCTGCGGGACCTCGGTCTGACGTCCGTCGATTTCGATCTTCAGCATGCTCATGTCAATGCATCAAGCCGCGGCACGCGCCAGAGGCGGAACAGCATGTCCGCCCACCAGGCACTGCTTATGGTCGATGTGATATTGGAATTCGTCACGATAGTTCTGGATGAAGGCACGCACCGGCATCGCGGCGGCGTCGCCCAATGCGCAAATGGTGCGGCCCTGAATGTTGTCGGCCAGGTTCAGCAGCAGATCGAGATCTTCGTTGCGGCCCTGACCATGTTCGATGCGATGCAGCACGCGATACAGCCAACCGGTGCCTTCGCGGCAGGGCGTGCACTGACCACAGGACTCTTCGAAATAGAAGTACGCCAGCCGCACGGCCGCTTGCACCATGCACGTCGTCTCATCCATCACGATCACGGCGCCGGAGCCGAGCATCGAGCCCGCCTTGGCGATGGAGTCGTAATCCATATCCGTCTCCATCATCACCTCGCCGGGAATCACCGGCATGGACGAACCGCCGGGAATCACGCCCTTGATCTTGCGACCGCCGCGCATGCCGCCGCACATTTCCAGCAGCTTGGCGAACGGCGTGCCAAGGCGTACTTCATACACGCCGGGGCGCTCGACATGGCCCGACACCGAGTAGATTTTGGTGCCTCCATTATTCGGCTTGCCCAGTTCGAGATATTTCGAACCGCCGTTGAGAATGATCCACGGCACCGCCGCGAAAGTCTCGGTGTTGTTGATGGTGGTCGGCTTGCCATACAGCCCGAAGCTCGCCGGGAACGGCGGCTTGAAGCGCGGCTGACCTTTCTTGCCTTCCAGCGATTCGAGCAACGCGGTCTCTTCACCGCAGATGTACGCGCCGTAACCGTGATGCGCATGCAACTGGAAGCTGAAATCCGAGCCGAGAATGTTGTCGCCGAGAAAGCCGGCGGCGCGCGCCTCTTCCAACGCTTCTTCGAAGCGCTCGTAGGTTTCCCAGATCTCGCCGTGGATGTAGTTGTAGCCCACGGTGATGCCCATCGCATACGCCGCGATCGCCATGCCTTCGATGACGACGTGCGGGTTGTAGCGCAGGATGTCGCGATCCTTGAACGTGCCCGGCTCGCCTTCATCCGAGTTGCAGACCAGATATTTCTGCACCGGCGAATTGCGCTGCATGAAGCTCCACTTCAGCCCGGTCGGAAAACCTGCGCCGCCGCGACCGCGCAACGCGCTCGCCTTCACTTCGGCGACCACCGCTTCCGGCGCGATCTTCTCGTTGAGGATTTTCTTCAACGCTTCATAGCCGCCACGCTGCACGTAATCAGCCAGACGCCAGTTGGCGCCGGTGATGCCCTTCATGATGATGGCGTCGGGGCCGTACACGTCAGGTTGAAAAGGGGGATGTGCGGTATTCATTTGCAGGCCATCACTTGTTCGACAAATCCGCGAGCAGCTTGTCGATATTTTCGGGCGTCATGAAACTCACCATGTGCTTATTGTTGACGAGCATGACCGGTGCGTCGCCACAGGCGCCGAAGCACTCGCCTTCCTTCAGCGTGAATTTGCCGTCCGCCGTGGTTTCATTGAAGCCGATGCCCAGACACTTCTTCAGATGCTCCGCCGCATCCATCGAGCCGGACAGCGCGCAAGGCAGATTGGTGCAGATCGTCAGCTTGTGCTTGCCCACCGGTTCGAGGTTGTACATGGAATAGAAGGTCGCCACCTCCCACACAGCGACCGGCGGCATGCCGAGATACTTGGCGACCTCTTCGACCACTTCATTCGACAGATGGCCGTTCTCTTCCTGCGCCAAACGCAGTGCCGTCATCACCGCCGACTGTTTCTGGTCGGACGGATATTTGGTCAGCTCACGGTCGATCTTTTGCTGGGCTTCTTGACTAAGCATAAAAACCTTCAACCACAGAAAGCACGGAGGACACAGAGCAGAGCACAGCCACCGGGCCGGTTCTTTGATCTCTGCGTACTTCGTGGTGCACGATGTTCATTCTTCGTTACCGATCGATTTCGCCGAACACGATGTCCATCGTGCCGATGATCGCGACGGCGTCCTGGATCATGTGCCCCTTCGAGACTTCGTCCATTGCGGCGAGATGCGCGAATCCGGGCGCGCGGATCTTCAGGCGATACGGCTTGTTCGCACCGTCCGACACCAGATAAATACCGAACTCGCCCTTGGGATGCTCGACCGCGGCATAGGCTTCGCCGCTCGGTACGTGCATGCCTTCGGTGAAGAGCTTGAAATGGTGAATCAGCTCTTCCATGTTGCTCTTCATGTTGACGCGCGAAGGCGGCGCCACCTTGAAGTTATCCGTCATGACCGGGCCGGGGTTCTTGCGCAGCCAGTCGATGCACTGCTTGATGATGTTGTTCGACTGGCGGAACTCTTCCATGCGGACGAGATAACGGTCGTAGCAGTCGCCGTTGACGCCCACCGGAATATCGAAATCCAGACGGTCATAGACTTCATACGGCTGCTTCCGGCGCAAATCCCACTCGATACCCGAGCCGCGAATCATCGGGCCGGTGAAGCCGAGCGCCAGTGCGCGTTCGGGCGACACGACGCCAATGCCGACGGTGCGCTGTTTCCAGATGCGGTTATCGGTCAGCAGCGTCTCATAGTCGTCGACGTACTTCGGAAAACGGTTGGTGAAATCCTCGATGAAATCGAGCAGCGACCCTTGCCGATTTTCATTCAGCTCGCGAATCGCTTTTTCATTCTTGAACTGCGTCACGGTGTACTGCGGCATCGTGTCGGGCAAATCGCGATAGACACCGCCGGGCCGGTAATACGCCGCATGCATGCGCGCGCCCGACACCGCCTCGTAGACGTCCATCAGATCCTCGCGCTCGCGGAAGGCGTAGAGGAACACCGTCATCGCGCCGATATCGAGCGCGTGTGCACCGATCCACAGCAGGTGATTCAGGATGCGGGTGATTTCGTCGAACATCACGCGGATGTACTGCGCGCGCAGCGGCACGTCGACGCCAATCAGTTTTTCGATCGCCAGGCAGTACGCGTGTTCGTTGCTCATCATGGACACGTAATCGAGACGGTCCATGTACGGCAGCGATTGAATGAAAGTCTTCTGCTCGGCCAGTTTCTCGGTCGCGCGATGCAGCAGGCCGATGTGCGGATCGGCGCGCATGATCACTTCGCCGTCCAGCTCCAGCACCAGACGCAGCACGCCGTGCGCAGCCGGGTGCTGCGGGCCAAAGTTCAAGGTGTAATTACGGATCTCAGCCATGGCGCTACTGCTTCACCGAATGCGGACCTGATCCCAGGTCGGCGTAGTTTTCTTCGCGAATGATGCGCGGCACGATCTCGCGCGGCTCGATGGTGACCGGCTGATAGATGACGCGTTTCTGCTCGGTGTCGTAGCGCATTTCGACGGTGCCGGACACCGGAAAATCCTTGCGGAACGGATGACCGATAAACCCGTAGTCGGTCAGGATGCGGCGCAGATCGTCGTGACCGGTAAACATGATGCCGTACAGGTCGAAGGCTTCACGCTCGAACCAGTTGGCGCTCGGCCACACCGCAGTCACCGAATCGACCACCGGGAAATCGTCTTCGGCCGCGAAAATCCGTACACGCAGCCGCCAGTTGTACTGGAGCGACAGCAGATGCAGCACGGCCGCGAAGCGCGGGCCTTCCCATGCGCCGTCGCCATAAGCCGAGTAGTCCACGCCGCACAGATCGATCAACTGCTCGAAATGCAATTCGGCGTGATCGCGCAAAGTGCGCGCGACATCGAGATAGTCCGACGGCTTGATCACAAGCGTGAGTTCGCCGAGCAGTTCGTCGAGGCGCACGATTTTGTCGCCCAGCGCTGTCTCAAGCGCGCTTTTCAGCGTGGTTAATTTAGTGCTCATGGATTAACGGGCGATGGTGTTGGTGCGACGGATCTTGTTTTGCAACTGCAGAATGCCGTACAGCAGTGCCTCCGCGGTGGGCGGGCAACCCGGGACATAAATGTCCACCGGCACGATACGATCGCAGCCGCGCACCACCGAATAGCTGTAGTGGTAGTAACCACCGCCGTTGGCACAGGAGCCCATCGAAATCACCCAGCGCGGCTCCGGCATCTGGTCATAAACCTTGCGCAGCGCGGGCGCCATCTTGTTGCACAGGGTGCCGGCCACGATCATCACGTCGGATTGCCGCGGGCTCGGACGAAACACGATACCGAAGCGATCCAGGTCATAACGCGCCGCACCGGCATGCATCATTTCCACCGCGCAACAGGCCAGTCCGAACGTCATCGGCCACATCGAGCCGGTACGCGTCCAGTTGATGACCTTGTCCAGCGTCGTCGTGACGAAGCCTTCTTGCAATACGCCTTCAATACCCATGATTCTTAATCCTCTAGGCTGTAGTGAGTTGCTACTCCCACTCCAGCGCGCCTTTCTTCCACTCGTAGATGAACCCCACGACGAGGATGGCCAGGAAAACCATCATCGACCAGAACGCGAACGCGCCGGTGTCGTTGAGCGTCACCGCCCACGGGAAGAGGAACGCGATTTCCAGGTCGAACAGAATGAACAGGATGGCAACGAGGTAGTAGCGCACATCGAACTTCATGCGCGCGTCCTCGAACGCCTCGAAACCGCACTCGTAGGGAGACAACTTCTCGGCGTCGGGACGGTTCGGCGCAAGCGTCCAACCCAATCCGAGCAACAAACCACCGAACCCCAGTGCGACCAGGATGAACAAAAGAACCGGGACGTATTCCGCGAGCATGTTCTACCGCTTTCCTAGAGGTGGGAGTTCCGGCCGAAGGCCGTCTACGCTCACACCCTTCCAATCATCTGGAACAGGCGCTGCGCGCCAAGTTCCGCTTTTCCCGCTAAAAACGCTTAATACAGCGTTCCATTTCGTTGGTGCCGACGGAGAGACTCGAACTCTCACGGCTCTCGCCACTACCCCCTCAAGATAGCGTGTCTACCAATTCCACCACGTCGGCTTGTTTCGGGCGCCAGGCGCCCGCAATGTCATTCTTACTTCGGCACCTGATCCGCCTGCGAACCTTCCGCCCCGGCCGGCGCCGCAGGTTGCGCCGCGCCGCTCGGTTGCGGTACATCGCCCGGTTGCGGCACTTCGTTGACCGGCGCGGGAACCGTCGGAACAGGCGCCGCATCCATCACCGAACCGCTGCTCGTCGGCTTGCTCGTCGCCACATAGGCGAGTCCCAGGCTGGTGAGGAAGAAAATCACCGCCAACGTCGCTGTCGAACGCGAAAGAAAGTTCGCCGAACCGGTCGCGCCGAACAGGCTGCCGGAGGAACCGCCGCCGAACGCCGCGCCCATGTCCGCGCCCTTACCCTGCTGCAGCAGCACCAGGACAATGATTCCCAGCGCGGCAATGATGTGCACGACCAACAGCACTGTGTGCCAAAGATTCATTTATCGCAGTCTATTCAGCTTTAAAGGCCGTTCGCTATTCCGTTTTCGCCGCCTCGCAAATCGCGATGAAATCATCCACGACCAGCGAAGCGCCACCGATCAATCCGCCATCCAGGTCCGGCATCGCAAAAAGCTCGACCGCATTGGCCGCCTTCACGCTACCGCCATACAAAATCTGCACTTCCGCCGCCACCGCTCCATCGCGCGCGGCGACCCGCTCGCGCAGGAACCGATGTACCGCCTGCGCCTGCTCCGGCGTTGCCGTGCGTCCCGTCCCGATGGCCCACACCGGCTCATACGCCAGTACCGCTTCCTGCAGCGCCGCCACACCGGCCGCGCTCAGGACCGCATCCAACTGCCGCCCGACCACTTCCTCGGTCGCACCCTGCTCGCGCTCGGCCAACGTTTCGCCGACGCATAGGATCGGGATCAGCCCCGCTCGCTGCGCCGCCTGAAACTTCGCCGCGATTTGCGCATCGCGCTCGCCGTACAGCTGACGCCGCTCCGAGTGTCCTACGATGACGTAACGGCATTCGAAGTCGCGCAACATCGCGCCCGACACTTCGCCGGTATACGCACCGACATCGTGTTCGCTCAGCGTTTGAGCGCCCCAGGCGATCGACGATCCGCGCAAGCTGTCGCGCACCTGCTGCAAGTACGGGAACGGCGCACACACCGCACTCAACACGCCCTGCCACCGCGCCGCGTTCGATTTCAAACCATCAAGCAAGCGCTGGTTGGCGGCGAGGCCGCCGTGCATTTTCCAGTTCCCAGCGACCAGTTTTTTGCGCATTGGACCGCCCGAAACAAAATCGAGCGATCTTACCGTTTTGAGAGGGGGACGGTCAATGCAAGTTGGGCTGGAACGACAGGATTAGCGAGTGGTTCAAGGGTAATGCGGCCCTTGACAATCGCACGCATGGAACTGCGCGCCGCGCGATGACCTGGATCACACCCGATTCGATGCGACCGGCTCGACGCGCAGCGTCAGGGTGACGGGGCCGTCGTTGATCAAATGGACCTGCATATCGGCTCCGAAACAGCCGATTGCCACATTGGCGTGTGCGGCACGCGCCTGCTGCACCGCGAAGTCGAACAGCGCACGTCCCGAGGCAGGATCGGCGGCCGGGGTGAAACTCGGTCGATTTCCACGCGACGTGTCAGCGGCGAGAGTGAACTGCGGAACCAACAACAAACCGCCACCGGTATCACGCAAAGAGCGGTTCATCTTGCCGGCTTCGTCGTTGAATACGCGATAGTTGAGCAAACGCTCGATCAGGCGCGCCGCACCGGCCTGCGTGTCACCGCGCTCGGCGCAAAGCAGAACGAGCAAACCGGCGCCGATCGCACCGATTACTTTGTCGTCGACCTTGACGCTGGCTTCGCTGACGCGCTGAAGCAAGGCGATCATGGAAAATCAGCCGAGAGTGAAGACGCCGACGATCTCTATGCGCTGTCGTTCGACTCAACCGAAACGACCCGTTATGTAATCTTCCGTCTGCTTCTTCTTCGGTTTGATGAAGATGTTGTCGGTGACATCGAACTCGATGAGTTCGCCGAGATACATGTAGGCGGTGTAGTCCGAGACGCGCGCGGCCTGTTGCATGTTGTGCGTCACGATCAGAATGGTCACCTTGTGCTTCAGATCGGCGATGAGTTCCTCGATGCTCGCCGTGGCGATCGGATCGAGCGCGGACGTCGGTTCGTCAAACAGCAGGATTTCCGGATCCGTCGCAAGCGCCCGCGCGATACACAGGCGCTGTTGCTGGCCACCGGACAGATTGAACGCCAGATCGTCCAGACGATCCTTCACCTCATCCCACAATGCAGCGCCGCGCAACGCCGTTTCGACGCGCTCTTCGAGCACGCGACGATTGCGCTCGCCGCGCACGCGCAAACCGTAGGCAACGTTCTCGAATATGGATTTGGGGAACGGGTTGGGTTTCTGGAACACCATGCTGATGCGCATGCGCACTTCGATCGGATCGACCTCGTGCGCGAGCAGATTGGTGTCGTCCGGGTGCAAGCGAATGTCGCCTTCGTAACGATTGCCCGGATACAGATCGTGCATGCGATTGAAGCAGCGCAGGAAGGTCGATTTGCCGCAGCCTGACGGGCCGATCAGCGCGGTCACCGTCTTGTCGTGGAGCGGCATGTTGAGATTCTTCAGGGCATGGAAGGCGCCGTAATAGAAATTCAGGTTCTTTACTTCGGCCTTCGGCCGCATATCGGTTTCGGCAGCAATCATGTCGCGGGACTCTATAGAGGGTGCGGGGCTTACCATTTGATGTTCTTGCGCAACTGATAGCGGATCCAGATCGCCAGACCGTTCATAGCCAGGGTCATCAGAACCAGCACGAAACCGGCGGCGGCGGCATTCACCTGAAATTCGGCTTCAGGACGCGATGTCCAGTTGAACATCTGGATAGGCATTACGCTGAAGGGCGAGAACAGCCACTCGAAGTTGATGAAAGGCGGCTCGCTCTGGACCGGGCTGGGTGGCAGGAACGCAATGAAGGTCAGCGCGCCGATGGTGATCACGGGGGCGGTTTCGCCGATGGCACGCGCCATACCGATAATTACGCCGGTCAGAATACCCGGCGCGGAATACGGCACGATGTGATCGCGCACGGTCTGCCACTGCGTGGCGCCGAGAGCATACGAGCCTTCGCGGATCACTTGCGGAATCGAACGGATCGCTTCGCGCGTGGCAACGATCACAACCGGCAGAATCAACAGCGCGAGCGTCAGACCGGCCGACAGAATGCTCTGCCCGAAACCGAACTGATAGACGAACAAACCGAGCGCCAGCAGCCCGTACACGATCGAGGGCACGCCGGCAAGATTGGTGATGTTGATCTCGATCAGATCCGTCATCCAGTTCTTCGGCGCGTATTCCTCCAGATAAATCCCGGCGGCAACACCAAGCGGCACGGCAAAAAAGGCAGTCGTCATCATGACGAGCGTGGAGCCCACCCATGCCGACAGAATTCCCGCACGTTCGGGATGTCGCGAAGGGAAATTGGTGAAGAAATCCAGATCCAGCCGTGCAACGCCTTTGATCGCCATGTCGGCGAATAACGCGGTGAAGGTCAACACGCCGACCATCAGCGCAAGCATGCCGCAAACGGCGAAAATGAAATCCCTGCGCTTGTGCCGCGCAATGATCGCGCGAATTTCTTGAAGATTCGGCGCAACGGCTGCCATCAATAGGCCTCCCGGAATCTCTTGCGCAGCACGTGCCCCAGGATATTGAACGACAGCGTCAGCAGCATCAAGGTAAGACCAGCCGCGAAAATGGTTTGATAACCGATCGAACCGTGCGGCAAATCGCCCAGTGCAACCTGCACGATATAGGCCGTGATGGTGGCGGCCGGCTCGGTCGGATCGAAGGTCAGATTCGGCTGCATTCCGGCGGCCACGGCGAGAATCATGGTTTCGCCCACGGCACGGGAAATACCGAGGATGTAGGCCGAAGCAAGACCCGAGAACGCCGAAGGCACGACGACTTTCACCGCGGTCTGGAAGCGTGTGGCACCCATTGCGTAGGAGCCTTCGCGCAAGCTCATGGGCACTGCGCGCATGGCGTCTTCGCTGATCGAGCTCACATACGGGATGATCATGATGCCCATCACGATCCCGGCGGACAGCAGGTTGAAGCCCGGCAGTTCGGGCCATATCCGCTGCAGCAGCGGCGTGACGAACAACAGCGCGAAGTAGCCGTACACGATGGTCGGGATGCCGCCCAACAGTTCAAGAAAGGGCTTGGCGATTTCGCGCACCTTGAAAGGGGCGAACTCCGACAGATAGATCGCGATGACCGTGCCCAGAGGAATTGCGATCGACAGCGCCACGGCGGAACTGGTCAGCGTGCCCGACAGCAACACCATGATGCCGAAGTGCTTGTCGTCGAACAGCGGCGTCCATTGCGTATCGGTCAGGAAATCGATGATCGACACGTGCTTGAAGAACACCACCGATTCGCTCACCAGCACGTAGACGATGCCGACAGTGGTGAATACCGACACCAACGCCGCCAGGAACAGCAACGACTCGATGAATTTCTCGCGCCAGACGCGGGTGCGACGCTGCGTCAGACGGTTGCTGGAGGGCCTATCGGAATTCACGGAAGAGACGGAACCGCTGCGAGTAACGGCGATCATGGTTGGCGGGGCCGCAAGTTTAGCTTAATGAGGTGTGGCAGGTCTGCATCGATTGCAGGCCAAGGGGCTCGTGCATAAAGGGAAGGTTGCCCTCCCCCTTCGTAACAAGCAGCGATTCGGAGAAAGTCCGATCGGGTGTCGGGCGAGGGTCGCGAGTCAAGCGAGGACAAAGCAAAACAGTGCCTTAGCCCTTTCGATCTCACACTGTCCTCCGCCCGACGACCTCGATCAGCGCGTTTTCAGAGTTTCGCGTCGCGCTTGAGCAGCTCTTCGATCGTCACGCCGACTTCAGCGTGCCCACCGAACACCGTGCCCTTCTTGCCTTTGTTGACGTGGTCCAGATTGGTCGTATAGGCGCTGGGCGGCAGCGGTACGTATTTGACTTCCGTCGCCAGCGCCGTCGCGTTCTTCATGTAGAACTCGACGAACTGTCTGACTTCCGGCTTGGTCGCCACGGCCTTGGCGTTGACGTAAATGAAGATCGGACGTGCAAGCGGCGAGTAGCTGCCTTTCAACACGGCTTCCATCGAAGGCGCGACCGGCTGGCCTTTCTCATTGACGATCGGCACCGCTTTCAGCTTGTCCTTGTTTTCGATGTAGTAGGCGTAGCCGAAGTAGCCCAGCGCATTGACGTCGCGTGAGACGCCCTGCACCAGCACGTTGTCGTCTTCCGACGCGGTGAAGTCGCCGCGGCTGGCTTTCGACTTGCCGACCACTGCTTCAGTGAAGTAATCGAACGTGCCCGAATCGGCGCCTGGCCCGAACAGTTTGAGCGGCGCATTCGGCCATTGCGGGTTGATCTGGCTCCAGTTCATGACCGTGTTTTGCGCGCTCGGCTCCCACATTTTCTTCAGCTCGGCCACGGTCAGGGTTTTGATGAAGGCGTTTTTCGGATTGATCACCACGGTGAGCGCATCAAAAGCCACCGGCAGTTCGTAGTACTCGACCCCGGCCGCCTTGCAGTCAGCCATTTCTTTTTCGAGGATGGGGCGCGACGCGTTCGACACATCGGTCTCGCCACGGCAGAACTTCTTGAAGCCGCCGCCGGTGCCGGAAATGCCGACCGTCACTTTGATCTTGCCGCGATTGGCAATCTGGAATTCTTCGGCGACCGCTTCGGTCACCGGAAACACGGTGCTCGACCCGTCGACCTTGACGATCTGGGCATGCGCCACCTGGGCGCCGGCTGCGCCGGCGAAGAGCACGGCGACGGCCACCGCTGCCTTGATGTTCTTCATGAAATCTCCTATTGGACTCTGCGTCTACGATTCAGCACAACGCTGCGCAGTGTAAGGAGCTCATATTGCAAACGCATGACAGACACAAAATTGACATCGGGCCTGGGAATGTCTGATTAAGTGCCAAGGAGGGTCGCAAGTGCGCGAGCTGTGAGCGAAGACAAAACAATCAATCGCTTACGCGAAACGAACTGCCGACTATCTTAATCAAACAACCTTGATCAGAGCGTCCCTAGGCCGCCAGCGCCTTTTCGACGCAACGCGCCATTTCCGCAGCCAGCGCCTCGACCTCCGCGCCATCTTCGCCTTCAACCATAACGCGCAGCACCGGCTCAGTACCCGAAGCACGCAGCAACAGACGGCCGCGCTTGCCGAGACGCGCCTCCACGTCGGCGCACGCCCGCTTGATCGAATCGTCGGTCTGCCAGTCGACGCCGCGCTTGATCCGCACATTGATTAGTTTTTGCGGATAAAGATGCAGATCGCCGGCCTCTTCTTCGAGGGTATGGCCGCGCTGGCACAGCGCGGTCAACACCTGCAGCGCCGAGACGATGCCGTCGCCGGTAGTGTGCTTGTCCAGACAGATGATGTGTCCGCTGTTTTCGCCGCCCAGTTGCCAGCCACGCTGCTGCAACAATTCCAGGACATAGCGATCGCCAACCTTCGCCCGTGCGAAGGCGATGCCGGCTGTTTCCAGCGCGCGTTCGAGCGCGAGATTGGTCATCAGCGTGCCGACCACGCCTGGTACGCCACCGTTCTTGGCACGCTCGAGCGCAATGACGTACAGCAGCTGGTCGCCGTCATAACAATGGCCCTTGCCGTCCACCATCATCAGCCGATCGCCATCGCCGTCGAGCGCGATGCCGATATCGGCCTGATGCTCCACCACCGCCTTGCACAGCGCAGCCGGATGCGTGGCGCCGACGCCATCGTTGATGTTCATGCCGTTCGGCTTGTCGCCGATGGCAAACACTTCGGCGCCCAGTTCGTGAAAGACATGCGGCGCGATGTCATAGGCCGCGCCATGCGCGCAATCGACCACGATCTTGAGGCCGCGCAAATCGAGCGAATTGGGGAAGGTGCTTTTGCAGAATTCGATATAGCGCCCGGCCGCATCGTCGATGCGGCGCGCCTTGCCGAGTTCGGCCGACGGCCGACAGGCGAGCGGGCGCTCCAGTGCGGCCTCGATTTCGTGTTCCACGGCATCGGGCAATTTGCCGCCGTCGGCGGAAAAGAATTTGATGCCGTTGTCGTCATACGGATTGTGCGAAGCACTGATGACGACGCCGGCCTGCAACCGCAGCGCACGGGTGAGATAGGCAACGCCGGGCGTGGGCATCGGGCCGCACAGCATGACGTCCACGCCGGCCGCGGCAAGACCGGCCTGCAGCGCCGCCTCCAGCATATAGCCGGAAATACGTGTGTCCTTGCCGATCAACACCGCAG
>DATCWO010000210.1:0-3901 GCA_036566325.1 Burkholderiales bacterium
CTTGCGGATCCACGTAGCCCGCCGTGGGTGACCAGACTTTACGCGTCATGATGTTGCATTCCCCATCAGTTTTTCGAAGTCGGCGGGCTGGTCGACCACCTTGGCTTGCGTGAGCACCCAGTCGATGACATTGTCTTCGACGGCAAGGCCCTCGAATTCAGCGAGCCGCTCCGGTTGCGAGTAAAACCATGTTACCACCTCAGCCGGGTGCTCATAGCTTCGCGATTGCTCTTCAATCAGCACATGAACCTGCTCGGGTTTGGCGGACAAATTGTTACGTCTGACCAGTTCACCGATGATCAGGCCGAGGCTGACCCGACGCTGCGCCTGCTCCTCGAACAGCTTCGGATCTAGGGGCATACCGTCCATCTTGATGCCGCGCGCTTCCAGATCACGACGCGCGTTCTGCACCAGCCGCTCCTGTTCCATATCAATCAGCGACTTGGGCAGATCGATCTTGTTCGTATCGAGCAATGCCTGCATGACCTTTTGTTTCAATTCGCCGCCGAGCCGCTTTTTCACTTCACGTTCGACATTGGCGCGAATTTCGCTCCGCATTCTATCCAGATCGCCATCCTCGATACCGAGCGAACGGGCGAAGTTGGAATCGACTTCCGGTTCATGCGGCGCTTCGACCTGCTTCAGCGTAATGGCGAAGCTCGCCTGTTTGCCTGCAACGTCCTTGCCCGCGTAGTCCTCGGGGAAATTGACCGACACAGTCTTGCTCTCGCCTGGCTTCATGCCGCGCACGCCGTTCTCGAAATCGGCCAGCATGCGACCTTCGCCCAGCACGAAGGGATAGGCCTCCGCTTTGCCGCCCTCGAACTCCACACCGTCAATCGTGCCGACGAAATCGATGGTCACGCGATCGCCATCCTGCGCGGCACGATCGGCGTCGTGATAATGAACGCGCTGTTTGCGCAGCACGTCGATGGTCTTGTCCACTTCGACGTCCGTCACGGTCAGGGTCGGACGTTCGATGGTCACGCCGCTCAGATCACCCGGGGTCAGTTCGGGATAAATCTCGAACGTGGCATCAAATTGCAGCTGGTCGGCGGGCGCGTCGGCCTTCGGCTCAAAACGCGGATAGCCGGCCACGCGCAGGTTCTGCCCGCGTACGGCTTCGGTGAAGGCCTTTTGAATTTCATCGCCGATCACTTCGGAGCGCACTTGCGGCCCGTATTGTTGTGCGACAAGCTTCAAAGGCACTTTGCCGGGACGAAAGCCGGACATCTTCACGGTCCGCGCGAGACGCTTCAGGCGCTCATCCACTTGCTTGTCGATTTCCGCCAGCGGCACGGCCATGGTCAGGCGGCGCTCAAGTTGGCCCAGGTTCTCTACGGTGCTTTCCATGCGTGAGGACATCCAGATAGTGTGTTATGTGTGAATGGTGCGAAGGAAGGGACTCGAACCCCCACGCCGTGAGGCGCTGGAACCTAAATCCAGTGCGTCTACCAATTCCGCCACCTTCGCCAGGCGGCAATTCTACCGGAGCGCCCCCTATACTGTCAGCCAAAAGCCCCGACCCGTCTGCGCCTTAGCGAAACGATCCATGCCCGTCGATCACTACGAAAACTTCCCGGTCGCCTCGCTGCTGCTGCCCGCGCATCTGCGTGAACCGGTTGCGGCGATCTACTGGTTCGCGCGCACTGCGGATGATATTGCCGACGAAGGGGACGCCCCCGCCGAAATTCGCCTGCGCGATTTGGATCGCTACAGGGACGCATTGCGCATTATCGCGTCCGGCGGTGTGCCACCGTCGGCGCTGTTCGAGCGGCTGCAGAAAGCGATTCGGGCATACGATCTGCCGTTTGCGCCCTTCCACGATCTGCTCGACGCCTTCAGCCAGGACGTAGTCAAGAAACGCTACGCCGACTTTGTCGAACTGCTCGACTACTGCCGCCGGTCGGCCAATCCGGTCGGTCGCCTCATGCTGCATCTCTATAACGCCGCGAGCGCGGAAAACTTCGCGCGATCGGACGCGATTTGCTCCGCGTTGCAACTGATCAATTTCTGGCAGGACGTGGAAATCGACTACCGCAAGGATCGCATCTACATTCCGCAGGACGACATGCGGCGCTTCGGCGTATCGGAGCATCACATCCGCGATCACATCAGCGATCGCGCGTGGCGGGAGCTGATGCGTTTTCAGATCGAGCGCGCAGGCGCGATGCTAGAATCCGGCGCGCCGCTGGCCCGCGCACTGCCCGGCCGTATCGGCCTGGAACTGCGCATGATCGTGCAGGGCGGACGCCGCATGGTCGAAAAACTATCCGCGCGCGAAGGCCGGGTTTTCGATCGTCGTCCGGTCCTTTCCATGCCCGACTGGCCATTGATGTTCTGGCGGGCCGTCCGTATGTAACCCGCGCAACATGCGCGCCCCTTCCTCGTATGAGTCCAGAAGAATATTGCCAACAAAAAGCGGCACAGAGCGGTTCCAGCTTCTATTACGCCTTTCTTTTCCTTCCGCCCGAACAGCGTCGCGCGATTACCGCGCTCTACGCCTTCTGTCGCGAAGTGGATGATGCCGTCGATGAAATCAGCGATGCCGGCGTCGCAGCCACCACTCTGCAATGGTGGCGCCACGAAGTGCAGGGGCTCTACGACGGTAATCCGCAGCATCCGGTCACGCGCGCGCTACAGCCGGCAATTGCGGCCTACGGCATCGAACAGGTGCGACTGAACGAGATCATTGATGGTATGGAAATGGATTTGCACCAGAATCGCTATCTCGATTTCGCCGCGCTGCAACGCTACTGCTATCACGTCGCCGGGGTCGTCGGCATTCTTGCCGCGCGGATTTTCGGTTTCAACAATCCGCAGACGCTCAAGTACGCCGAAACGCTGGGCACCGCGTTTCAGCTCACCAACATCATCCGCGACGTCGGTGAAGACGCGCGCAAGGGACGCATCTACCTGCCGATGGACGAACTGCAGCGCTTCGGCATCACCGCGGCCGATGTACTGCATTATCGCGAGAGCGAAAATTTCGACAAGCTGATGGCATTCCAGATCGAACGAGCCGAACGCTACTACCAGGAAGCGCTTTCGCTGTTGCCCGCCGAAGATCGTCGCGCGCAGCGTCCCGGCCTGATGATGGCGGCGATCTACCGCACCTTGCTGCGCGAAATAAAGCGTGACGGTTGCAAGGTGCTGAATCAGCGCACCGCGCTCACACCCATCCGCAAATTGTGGATCGCGTGGCGCACCTGGATTACGGCCTGAACGCTGTGCGCGTCGCCATCATCGGCGCGGGATGGGCCGGGCTCGCCGCTGCCGTCACGCTGATCCAACGCGGCGCGCAGGTGGTCGTCTTCGAAGCTTCGCGTTATGTCGGCGGCCGTGCGCGCCAGGTCGAGTTCGAAGGCAAAACGCTCGACAACGGTCAGCACATTCTCGTCGGCGCCTATGGCGAAACCCTGCGCCTGATGCGCGCGGTCGGTGTCGAACCGGCGCAATCGTTTTTGCGTCTGCCTTTGCGTCTCACCATGGCCGATGGTTTCGACCTGCGCAGCCCTCGCCTGCCCGCGCCCTTCAACGCGCTGTACGCACTGGCGACCGCGCGCGGACTGACCATCACCGAACGAACGCGCGCGATTTCTTTCGCGGCCTGGCTCAACCGCACCAAGTTCCGCCTCGATCACGACGAAGCGTTGGCCGATTTGCTCGAACGCCATGCTCAACACGGACCGTTGCTCAATGCGCTGTGGGGACCGCTGTGCGTTGCCGCGCTCAACACGCCGGTCGACGAAGCATCGGCGCAAGTTTTTCTCAACGTGCTGCGCGACACCCTGAGCGGCGGCGACGGCGCGAGCGATCTGTTGTTACCACGCGCGAGCCTCGGCGCACTTTTTCCCGAACCCGCCGCGCAATACCTCGCGCAACAGGGCGGCAGCGTTCG
>DATCWO010000284.1:0-18285 GCA_036566325.1 Burkholderiales bacterium
ACGCCCCGCAAGGGGCGTTGTTGTTTGGCGGAGAGAGAGGGATTCGAACCCTCGGTACGTTTTAGGCGTACACACGCTTTCCAGGCGTGCACCTTCAGCCACTCGGTCACCTCTCCGTTACTGGAGCCATGAATCAATGCAGAAAACGGGGATGCAGCGATTCAGGAGGCGCGGATTGTACCTCAGGCGAATGATCAGAGCACCTTACCTGGATTCATGATGCCGTGCGGATCCAGGGTTCGCTTGATGGCGCGCATGAGCTCCATTTCCAGCGGCGATTTGTAGCGCAGGATTTCGGCGCGCTTGTATTGCCCCAGGCCGTGCTCGGCGCTGATGCTGCCCTCGAAGCGATGAACATTGTCGTGCACGATGCGGCTGACTTCCGGCTGCCGCGCCATGAATGTCGCTTCGTCGCTGTCAGCCGGATGGGTCACGTTGTAATGCAGATTGCCGTCGCCGAGATGGCCGAAGGTGATGAGACGCACGCCGGGAAAAGCCTGCCTCAGCGCCGCGTCGGTGGCATCGAGGAACTCGGCGATCCGTGCGATCGGCAGCGAGATATCGTGCTTGATGTTCTTGCCGTCGGCCGCCTGGGCATCGGAAATGTTCTTGCGCAGCAGCCAGAATTGCCTGTCCTGCTCCGGATCAACGGCGAGCCGCGCATCGCGCGCAATACCCTGCTCGATCGCCGTCTGCAGCACATGCTCGGTCAGGCGCCGCAAACCCTCGATCTCCTGTGTGTCGGTCAACTCGATCAGCGCCAGCTGCGGGTATGCGATGGCGAAGGGCTGCGGCAAGTCGGGAAAGTGCTTATGTACAAGCTGTGTGCAAATGGCCGCCATCAGTTCGAAAGCTGATAGGCGCTCGCCACAAGATGCCCGCAGATGCTCCAGCAATGCCAGCCCTGCACGCGGTGAATCGAGGCCGACCAGGGCGACGATCTTCGCCGTCGGTTGGGGAAACAGTTTCAGCACTGCGGCGGTGATGACGCCTAACGTGCCTTCGGCGCCGATGAACAGATGCTTGAGGTCATAACCGCTGTTGTCCTTGCGCAGCGCGCGCAGGCCGTTCCAGACCTCACCCGACGGCAATACGACTTCGAGGCCGAGTACCATGTCGCGCGCGTTGCCGTAACGCAGCACCTGCACACCGCCGGCGTTGGTCGACAGATTGCCGCCGAGTTGCGCAAGCCGCGCCGGCGCCACGTCGAGCGGAAACAGCCGGCCGGCTTCGCTCGCCGCGCGCTGCGCTGCGGTGAGCGTGCAACCCGCTTCGACAGTGAATGTATTGCCGACCGGATCGAGCGCGCGGATGCGATTCATGCGGGCAAGCGAAACGACGATCTGCCGGCCGCTCGCATCCGGTGTGGCGGCGCCGCACAGGCTGGTGTTACCGCCTTGCGGCACGATAGCCGTGCCGGTTTTCGCGCACAGCTTGACGATTGCCGAAACCTGTTCCGTATCGGACGGCATGACCACGGCAAGCGGTACGCCGAAATAGCGTTTGCGCCAATCGGTTGCGTGCGCAGTCAGCGTCGCTTCATCGCTTACCAGGCCGTCGGCGCCGACGATTTCGGCAAGCCGGGAGAGAATGGATTCGTGCTGGGACATTCGTTAAGGAAGCTCTGATTAAGGTTTTTGATGAATGTTGCCGCAAGCTTGTGACGGCTAAGGCGTTGTTCTACCTTACCCTCACTCGTACAGCTTCGCGCACTCGCGACCATCCTCGGCGCTTATTCAGATATTCCCTAACTCTAGGCCCTTGGCAACGCATCGCCGGCACGCACGTCACAACGCGCGCACCGCAACCGTTCAGATCGCCTGCTTCAGCTGCTCCAGAATGCCCGGGTTCTCCAGCGTGGAAATGTCCTGCGTGATCGCTTCGTCCTTGGCGATGGCGCGCAACAGGCGACGCATGATTTTGCCCGAGCGCGTTTTCGGCAGATTGTCGCCGAAGCGGATTTCGCGCGGCTTGGCGATCGGCCCGATTTCCTTGGCCACCCATTCGCGCAACTCGTTGGCGATGCGATGCGCCTCGTCGCCGGTAGGACGCGGCCCCTTGGTCACCACAAACGCGACGATCGCTTCACCGGTCACTTCATCCGGCCGACCGATGACGGCGGCTTCGGCAACGAGCTTCGTGTTCGCCACAAGTGCCGATTCGATTTCCATGGTGCCGAGTCGATGTCCCGAAACGTTCAGCACATCGTCGATGCGGCCCATGATGGTGTAGAAGCCGTTCAGATCGCGTGTGGCACCGTCCCCCGCAACGTAATACTTGCCCTGAAACTCTGCCGGGAAATACGTTTTCTTGTAACGCTCTGGATCGCCCCAGATGGTGCGCAGCATCGACGGCCAGGGTTTCTTGACGACCAGAATGCCCCCCTTGCCGTTCGGCACCGGCTCGCCCGCTTCATCGACGATATCGACCACAATGCCGGGCAGCGGCAGCGTGCACGAACCGGGCTTCAGCGTGGTCGCGCCCGGCAAAGGCGAAATCATGTGAGCGCCGGTTTCGGTCTGCCACCACGTATCGACCAGCGGACAGCGCGAATCGCCGACGACCGTGTAGTACCACATCCAGGCTTCCGGATTGATCGGCTCGCCTACGCTGCCGAGGATACGCAGACTGGTGAGATCGTAGCGTTTTGGCGCATCCGGGCCGGCCTTGATGAGTGCGCGAATCGCCGTCGGCGCGGTATAGAACACCGAGACCTTGTGATCCTGGATGAGCTTCCAGAAGCGACCGGCATCGGGATACGTCGGCACCCCTTCGAACACGACCTGCGTCGCGCCGCAGGCAAGCGGTCCGTAAGTGACATAGGTATGGCCGGTCACCCAGCCTACATCGGCGGTGCACCAGAAGACATCGTTGGATTTGTAATCGAAGACCCACTTCATGGTGAGCACGGCGCCGAGCAGGAAGCCCGCGGTCGAATGCTGCACACCTTTCGGCTGGCCGGTCGAACCGGAGGTGTAGAGAATGAACAGCGGATGCTCGGCATTCACCCAGGTCGGTTCGCAATGATCGGCCTGCCCTTCAATTACCTCGTGCCACCATTGATCGCGCGGCGCATTCATGGTGATCGCGGTGCCGGTGCGGCGATACACGATCACATCACGCACGGTCTCGCAGTTGCCCATCGCCAGTGCTTCATCCACTGCCGGCTTGAGTGGAATCTCGCGCCCGCCGCGCATCTGACCGTCGGCGGTGATGATCATCGTCGCGCCGGCATCGACAATGCGTTCATACACGCTCTTGGCCGAGAAGCCGCCGAACACGACCGAGTGCGTGGCGCCGATGCGCGCGCAGGCCTGCATGGCGACGACCGCCTCGATCGACATCGGCATGTAAATCAGCACGCGATCGCCCAATGCCACATTGCGCGCCTTCAACGCATTGGCAAAGCGGCAGACGCGCTGATACAACTCGCGATAGGTGACGCGGCTCACCTTGCCGTCGTCGGCCTCGAAAATGATCGCAACCTTGTCCGGTTGCGTGGCCAGATGGCGATCGAGACAGTTGTAGGAGGCGTTCAGTTCGCCGTCGTCATACCATTTGAAGAACGGCGCATTGCTGACGTCCAGCACGTGCGTGAACGGCTTCTTCCAGCTCAGGTGCTCGCGCCCGAGGCGCGCCCAGAATCCTTCGTAATCGCGCTCCGCCTCGTCGCACAATGCGTGGTACGCATCCATGCCGGAAATGTTCGCCTGCTGGACGAAATCCGGCGTGGGCGGGAACAGTCGCTCTTCGATGAGGACCGACTGAATGGTGAGCGTCTTCATGGGTTTGCCTCCTGTCTGGACGTGCCGGCGCAGTTCTGTGGCGACGCTACGCTCGCGGTTCAACCGTCGATGCGTCCGGCAAAACAGCGCCAATGGAAGCACCAATCGCGGCGGCTGTAAACGGGATTTCTACGCGCCCGCATCATTCCAAACACCCTCGCATGCGTCATTGCCGCGGCCGGCCGGTCGCTTCAGCGGAGTGTCAAAACGGCGCATCGCCTTGAGACTTCAATAAAAAACGGGGCCCAAGCCCCGTTTTTTATAGTGCCGCAATCTGAGCGATCAACTCTTGGGTTGAAGCAACGTGCCACGGCAACTTTTCTTGCCGCAATAGCAAGGCCAGCGCTTCTTTTCGGCCTTGGTGTGCCTTTCGTCCAGCGTAATGCCGTAGTTGTATCCGAGCTCTTCGCCTTCCTTGATCTTACGAATCGCCTCGATATAAATGCGACCGTCGTCGTCGACCGCTTCGCAGTTCGGCTCGCAGGAGTGGTTGATCCAGCGTGCCGAATTGCCGCCCTGCGCCGCGTCGATCACCGTGTCGTCATCGATCTCGAACAGGAACGTATGAGTCGGCTTGCCATCGACGTCCGGATAGAGCTTGCAGGCGAGCTTGTACGAAATCCGCTTGCCCTTGTATTCGATGATGCGGTCGCCCTTGGCGATGTCCGTGGCTGCGAAGACGCCACGGCCATGTATCTTGGACCAGCGCACGACATACAGTTTTTTAGCCGCGCTCTTTTTTGCCGCGACCTTTTTGGGTGCCGCTTTTACGGCGTCGTGGCCATTCAATTTGGCGGACTTCGTGGATTTCGAGGGCTTCGCTGATTTTGATCGCTCTGAAGACTTCGACGCTTTCGAAGTCCGGGACTGTGTTGCGCTTGGCATGAAACTACGTCTCTGTCGGCAAAGTCCGCATTCTAAGCCAAGCCGCACCGATTTTAGGCAAAGTCCGGGTCGGTGCTTCTTAACGCTTGCCGACCATTTCCTCAGGCTTGACCCATGCGTCGAAATCCTCTGCGGTGACATAACCGAGTGCCAGCGCCGCTTCCTTCAGCGTACTGCCTTCGTGATGCGCCTTCTTCGCGATCTGCGCCGACTTGTCGTAACCGATGTGAGGATTCAGCGCGGTCACCAGCATCAGCGATCGACGCAACAATTCATCGATGCGTTCGCGTATCGGCTCGATGCCGCGCACGCAGTGCGCATCGAAACTCGCCGCGCCATCGGCCAACAGGCGCACGCTCTGCAGGAATGCATGAATCATGAGCGGCTTGTAGACGTTGAGTTCGAAGTTCCCCTGCGCGCCGCCGAAGTTGACCGCCACGTCATTGCCGAACACCTGGCCGCAGGCCATGGTCAGCGCTTCCGACTGCGTCGGATTGACCTTGCCCGGCATGATCGAGCTGCCGGGCTCGTTTTCCGGGATGGAGATTTCTCCCAGGCCCGAGCGTGGCCCCGAAGCGAGCCAGCGCACATCGTTGGCGATCTTGACCAGCGATGCAGCGAGCGTTTTCAGCGCGCCGTGCCCATGCACCAGCGCGTCATGCGCGGCCAGCGCCTCGAATTTGTTCGGCGCGGAAACGAAACGCAGGCCGGTCAACGTGCCGAGTTCCGCCGCCACACGCTCGCCGAATTCCGGATGCGCATTCAGCCCGGTGCCGACGGCGGTTCCGCCAAGCGCGAGTTCCGACAGATGCGGCAGCGCATCGCGCAAATGCCGCAGCCCATGATCGAGCTGTGCGACATAGCCGGAGAACTCCTGACCGAGCGTCAACGGCGTCGCATCCTGCAGATGAGTGCGTCCGATCTTGACGATATCGGCGAAGGCGCCTGATTTGTCGCGCAGCGTATTGCGCAGGCCTTCGATCGCCGGGATGAGATGGCGTTCTATCTGCTCGACGGCAGCGACGTACATCGCCGTCGGAAACACATCGTTGGAAGACTGACCGCGGTTGACATCGTCGTTCGGATGCACGCGCCGACCTTCGCCGCGTTCTCCGCCCATCAATTCCGAGGCGCGATTGGCGAGCACCTCGTTCATGTTCATGTTGCTTTGTGTACCCGAGCCGGTCTGCCACACGACCAGCGGAAACTCTGCATCGTGCCGGCCGGCGAGCACCTCATCGGCGGCGGCGACGATCGCTTCGGCCTTCGCGTCATCAAGCTGCCCGAGTTGGCTGTTGACTGTTGCGCAGGCACGCTTCACCAGCGCCAGCGCGCGGATCAGTGCAGGCGGCATGCGCTCGCCGGAAATGCGGAAGTGTTCGAGCGAACGTTGTGTCTGCGCGCCCCACAAATGGTCGGCCGGCACTTCGATGTCGCCGAAGGTGTCGCGTTCGATGCGTGTGTTCATTTTCACGCCCCTTCAGTAATGAAGTAATGAAAGAACATCCTTGCACTTGACACCCCTGACGCCCTGGCGGTTCCGCATCGGCGTTCGGCCTTTCATCAGCCCGTGGTCAACACGCTGATCCCGGCGTGCGCGATCTGCTCGTCCTCGTGCGACTGCACACCGGATACGCCGACGCCGCCGATGCAAACGCCATCAACAAGAATCGGCAAACCGCCCTGCACCGGCAGCAGAGGCATCGCAAGCGTCGCAAGCCGGCCGTTCTTGATGCGCTCTTCCCACATGCCGGAGGCGCGACGCGTCACTGCGGCGGTGCGACCTTTGCCCACCGAAATTTCGGCATTGGCCGGCGTGGCACCGTCCATGCGATGAAAGTGCAGCAGGTGCCCGCCGTCGTCCAGAATCGCGATGGCGACCTGCCAGTTGTTCTTTATCGCTTCGGCTTCCGCGGCTGCGGCGATACGCTTGCAATCATCGAGTGTGAGGCAGGGACGCTGGCGCATGGGTACTCTCCTTGTTGTTGCATCGGGAACGGACGAGTCTGCCGCAGCGCGAGCAGTGGAGCAACTGAGCGATTAAGCCGCCACGGCGGCGACTTGCGGGTCGCGTCGCGCCGCGGCGAGATAGTCGTTCGACTGCATTTCGATCAGGCGGCTCGCAGTACGCGCAAACTCGTTGACAAATGGTCCCTGACGATAGAGTTCTTCCGGCGGTACAGCGGCCGACACGACAAGCTTGACCTTGCGGTCGTAGAAAATATCCACCAACCAGGTAAAGCGCCGGGCCTTGTCGGCATCGTCTTCCGTCAGAGCCGGAATGTTGGACACGATGACGGTGTGGAAGCGCTTGGCCAGATCGAGATAATCCATGTGCGAACGCGCGCCACCGCACAGTATCGCGAAATCGAACCACACCACGCCGCCGGCGCGATGTTCGAACGGAATGATGCGGCCTTCCACGTCCAGCTCATGGTGCTCTTCCTCGACTTCGGCGATCTGCTTGAAAGCGGTCAGCAGCGCGGCGTCCGCGGCCGGGCCGAGGGGACAGTGGTAAATCTCCACCCCCTGCAATGCGCGGCGACGATAATCGACGCCGCCGTCCACGTGCACGATATCCAACCGCTCCTTGATCAGCGCAATGGTGGCGAGAAACCGTTCGCGTTGCAGGCCATGCCGGTATAGGCTGTCGGGGTGGTAATTGGAGGTCATGCAGTACACGACGCCGCGATCCATGGTCTGTTCCAGCAGGCGACCGAGAATCATCGCGTCGGCGATGTCGTCCACATGGAATTCATCGAAGCAGATCAACCGATAGCGACGCGCGATCCGTGCCGCCACTGCCGCGAGCGGATCTTCCTTGCCCTTGAAACTTTCCATTTCGCGATGCACGTCGCGCATGAAATGGTGGAAGTGCACGCGTCGTTTGCGCTCCTGCGGCACGGTCAGATAGAACGTGTCCATGAGCAGGCTCTTGCCGCGCCCGACCCCGCCCCACAGATAGACGCCGCGTGGCGCCACCGGCTGCAGCAGCAGCCGCTTCCAGGCATTGTTGGTGCGCGCTTCGTATTCGACCCACTGTTCGTATGTGCGCTGCAGACGCTGCACCGCCGCGTACTGTGACTCGTCCGGCGTATAACCGCGGCGCGCCAGGGTCTCATGGAAATACTCGAGAACCGTATGCGGCAGCCGCACCGCGGGTTTGGTGTACTCCTCGGCGTCGAATACACTGCCGTCGCCGGTGGGCGGCAGCGGCTCGTACTGTTCGACTTCGGTTTGGCGGTCGTGCATGAATCGGAGGCGACGTTCGGCTCGGGAAGGTTACCGCACATCCGGCCGGATGCACGGGCGCTCAGATCAAAAATAGGTCAAATATTCAGCGCCCGCTTATCGACTGCCAGCGCGGCCTCGTGCATCGCTTCGGTCAGCGACGGATGTGCGTGCACGATGCGCGCGATGTCCTCCGACGCGGCGCGGAACTCCATCGCGACGACCGCCTCGGCGATCAATTCGGATGCGTGCGTGTTGATGACATGAACGCCGAGAATCTCGTCGGTCTTTTCATGTGCCAGCATTTTCACAAAACCGCGCGTATTGCCCGCGCACAGGGCGCGGCCGTTGCCCGAGAACGGGAACTGCCCGGCGCGATAGGGAATGCCTTCGGCCCTGAGTTGCTGTTCGCTCTTGCCCACCCAGGCGATTTCCGGCGACGTGTAGATCACCCAGGGGATGGTGTCCAGATTCACATGCGCCTTCTGGCCGGCAATCAGTTCGGCCACCATCACGCCCTCTTCCTCGCCCTTGTGCGCCAACATCGGGCCGCGCACGACATCGCCAATGGCGAACAGGTTCGGCAAGGTGGTGCGACAGTGGTCGTCGACCTCGACGAAGCCGCGCGCATCAAGCTTCAGTCCCACATCGTCCGCGCCCAGGCCATCCGTATTCGGCACACGACCGATGGCGACAATCAGCTTGTCGCATTCCAGCTTCTGTTGCGCGCCTTCATGCTCGTAAGCGACGTTGATTCCGCGCTTGCCGCGCTGCACCGCCTCAAGCTTCACGCCCAGCCGGATGTCGAGCCCCTGCTCCTTGGTGAAAATTTTCCAGGCTTCGCGCGCAACGGCTTCGTCGGCCGCGGCAAGGAAGGTCGGCAACGCTTCGAGCACCGTGACTTCGGCGCCCAGGCGGCGCCAGACACTGCCCAGTTCCAGCCCGATCACCCCAGCGCCGACGACGACGAGTTTTTTCGGCACTGTCTTGAAGTCGAGCGCGCCGACGTTGTCGCAAATCAGTTCGTTGTCGATCTCGACACCTGGCAGCGCGCGCGGCTTCGAGCCGGTGGCCACGACCACATACTTCGCAGACACGAGTTCGCCACCGACGTCCACCTGCCAGCCCTGGTCGCCGCGACCGATCAGCTTGCCCCGTCCCTTGAGCCAGGCGATCTTGTTCTTGCGGAAGAGAAACTCGATACCGCCGGTCATCTTGGTCACGATTGCGTCCTTGCGGCCGATCATCTTCGCCACATCGATAGTGGCGCCGCTGACGCTGATGCCGTGGCCGACCAACCCCTTGGTCGCGTGTTCGTATTCTTCGGAGGATTGCAACAACGCCTTGGACGGAATGCAGCCTACGTTGAGGCAGGTGCCGCCCAGCACATTTTTGCCCGCGGCGTTCCGCCATTCCTCGACGCAGGCGGTTTTCATTCCCAGTTGCGCGGCGCGAATCGCGCAGATGTAACCGGCGGGGCCGGAGCCGATCACCACGACATCGAAAGATTGATTGCTCATATGTTCCTGATGTTCCGGATTCGCAAGCGCGTGGCTACCATCACTCCCGCGCAGGCGGAAATCCAGTTCGTGACGCGCTCATTGCGCTCCCTGGATTCCCGATCAGCGCCGCTGGCGCGGCGCGTCGGGAATGACCTTCAACTTAAAGATCGAGCAGCATCCGCGCAGGTTCTTCCAGCGCTTCCTTGATCGCCACCAGGGTCAGCACGGCTTCGCGGCCGTCGACGATACGATGATCGTAGGACAGCGCAAGATAGTTGATCGGCCGGATCACCACCTGACCGTTCTCCGCAACCGGGCGATCGCGCGTCGCATGAATGCCGAGGATCGCGCTTTGCGGCGGATTGATGATCGGAGTGGACAACATCGAGCCGAACACTCCGCCATTGGAAATGGAGAAGGTGCCACCGGTCAGTTCCTCGATGCCGAGCTTGCCCTCCTGCGCGCGTTTACCGTAGTCGCCGATCTGCTTCTCCACATCGGCGAGACTCATCTGATCGCAATTGCGCAGGATCGGCACGACCAATCCGCGTGGGCTGCTAACTGCGATGCCGACATCGAAATAACCGTGATAGACGATGTCGTTGCCGTCGATCGAGGCGTTGACGATCGGATATTTCTTCAGCGCATGCACCGACGCCTTGACGAAGAAAGACATGAAGCCGAGCTTCACGCCATGTTCCTTCTCGAAACGCTCACCGTATTTTTTGCGCAGATCAATGACCGGCTGCATGTTCACTTCGTTGAACGTGGTGAGAATCGCCGCAGTGTGCTGCGACTGCACCAGGCGCTCGGCGACCCGCGCGCGCAACCGCGACATCGGCACGCGCTGCTCGGGGCGTCCGGCAAGCAACTGATCGATGTTGACCGGCGGCGCCGGCGGCAGGGATGGTTTTGTCGCGGCGGGCGCGGCGGGTGTCGCGGCCTTCGCAATATGTTCCAACACGTCGCCCTTGGTAATGCGGCCGTCGCGACCGCTGCCGGCGATAACTGTCGGATCGACGCTCTTTTCCTCGGCCAACTTGCGCGCGGCGGGCATCAAACGCGCATCCTGGCGCGCCTCGGTCGGTGCCGCGACGGGCGTCGGCTCCACCAGCGCCGGTTCCGGCCGCAGCGCTTGCGCGCTCTGCGATGCTGATGCGGCCGATGCGGCCGACACCGCTTCAGTGGCTTTGGCTTCGGTATCGATGGTGGCGATGACTTCGCCGGAAGTAACAGTGCCGCCGTCACCCTTGACGATCTTGGTGAGCACGCCGTCGGCCGGCGCGGGCAGTTCGAGCACGACCTTGTCGGTTTCGATATCGATCAGGTTCTCGTCGCGCTGTACGGCCTGACCTTCCTTCTTATGCCACGCAAGCAGCGTTGCTTCGGACACCGACTCCGATAGCTGCGGCACCTTCACTTCTACTAGCATGATCACTCCGTTCGGTTTTTTAGTCGGGCTCGGCTAAGCTCTGCCTCGACGTACAGCAAAAACACCACGCGTAACGCGCCGGATTTCTATCGCTACTTCACACCGCGCGATCCAACCATAACCCGCGGCTTTCCGCGCTCGGCACTCAACCGCATTACTTGAACTTTCCGAACGCCATCTCGATCAGTCGCTTCTGCTGTTCCTGGTGCTTCGCCATATAACCTACTGCGGGCGAGGCGCTCGACATGCGGCCGGCGTAATACAGTTTCTGGTCGGGACGAAGGTTCTCGATAAAATAGTGCTGTGTCTGATACCACGCACCCTGATTCTGCGGCTCTTCCTGACACCACACCACTTCTTTGGCGTTCGGATAGTGTCGCATTTCCGCAGCGAAATGCTTGTGCGGGAAAGGATAGAGCTGCTCCAGGCGAATGATGGCGACGTTGTCGGCACGGCGCTCACGGCGCGCGGTCAGCAGGTCGTAATAGATTCGTCCCGAGGTCGCGATGATGCGCGTGACGTTCTTCGTATCCAGTTCATCGACTTCGCTGATGACGGTCTGGAAGCAGCCCTCGGCCAGTTCCTTGATGTTCGATGCCGCCTCGCGTTTGCGCAGCAGCGATTTGGGCGTCATGACCACCAGCGGTTTGCGAAACGGTCGCAGCATCTGACGGCGCAGCAGATGGAAAATCTGTGCCGGGGTGCTGGGCACGCACACCTGAATATTGTGTTCCGCGCAAAGTTGCAGGTAGCGCTCGAGACGAGCCGAGGAATGCTCCGGTCCCTGCCCTTCGTAACCGTGCGGCAACAGCATGACCAGACCGCACATGCGACCCCACTTGGCTTCGCCCGACGTGATGAACTGATCGATCACGACCTGCGCGCCGTTGGCAAAATCGCCGAACTGCGCTTCCCAGATCACCAGTTCGTTCGGTTCGGCACAGGCATAGCCGTACTCGAAACCGAGCACCGCCTCCTCCGACAGCACCGAATCGATGACAACGAAGTCGGCCTGGTTTTCCTGCACGTTCGAAAGCGGGACATAGATGCCCGCATCCCAGCGCTCGCGATCCTGATCGTGCAGTACGGCGTGCCGATGCGCGAACGTACCGCGCCCGGAATCCTGTCCGGACAGGCGCACGCCATAACCGGCGACGAGCAGGCTGGCGTAGGCGAGCGTTTCTCCCATGCCCCAGTCGAGCGCCAGATTGCCCTTGCCCATTTCCCGGCGCGCCGCGAGAACGCGCTCGACGGTGGGATGGACTTTGACATCGTCGGGAATCGTCGTGACACGTTCGGCCAAGCGCTGCAGTTCTTCCAGCGGCACGGTGGTATCGGCCAGTTCCGTCCACTTGGTATCCAAGAACGGCCGCCAGTCGACCGCGTACGTGCGCTGGAAATTGGACAGCACCGGACTCGACGTATGCCGCCCTTCATCGAGCGCCTGCCTGAAGCTCTTGATCAGTCCGTCGGGGTCTTCTTCGCTCACGACGCCCTGCGCCACCAGCTTGTCCGCGTAAAGTTTGCGCGTACCGGGATGCTGAACGATCTTCGTATACATCAGCGGCTGGGTGATGAACGGCTCGTCCTGCTCGTTATGCCCCAGTCGACGGAAGCACACGATATCGACGACCACGTCCTTCTTGAACTCCTTGCGGAAATCCATCGCCAACTGCATGACGAACACGGCCGCTTCCGGATCGTCGCCGTTGACGTGAAAGATCGGCGCCTCGATCATTTTCGCCACATCGGTGCAATACAGCGTCGAACGCGTATCGCGCGCATCCGACGTGGTGAAACCGATCTGGTTGTTGATGATGACGTGCACCGTGCCGCCGGTGCCGTAACCGCGCGTCTGCGCCAGGTTGAGCGTTTCCATTACCACGCCCTGCCCGGCAAACGCGGCATCGCCGTGGATGAGTACCGACAGCACCTTGTCGCCGGCAAGATCCTTGCGCCGATGCTGTCGCGCGCGCACCGAGCCTTCCACCACGGGATTGACGATCTCCAGATGCGAAGGGTTGAACGCGAGCGACAGATGGATGGGACCGCCGGGCGTGGCGACATCCGATGAAAAACCATTGTGGTATTTCACGTCGCCGGATGACAGTTCGCTGACGGTCTTGCCTTCGAACTCCGAAAACAGATCCTTCGGCGAGCGGCCCAGGGTATTGACCAGCACGTTGAGCCGGCCACGGTGCGCCATGCCGATGACAATTTCCTCGATGCCATGCGTGCCGGCGCGACGCACCAGTTCGTCCATCACCGGGATAAGCGTTTCGCCGCCCTCGAGCGAGAAACGCTTCTGCCCGACGTAACGGGTGTGCAGATATTTTTCCAGCGTCTCGGCTGCGGTGAGGCGCTCAAGAATCCGTGTCCTCATCTCGGCGCTGAAGGTCGGGTGCGAGCGCACCGATTCCAGCCGCTGCTGCACCCAGCGTTTCTGCGCCGGGTCGCTCATGTACATGTACTCGACGCCAATGGTGCCGCAGTATGTTTCGCGGACGGCGTGGAGGATTTCGCGCAAGGTCATGCGCTCCGGCCCGACCAGCGTGCCGGTGTTGAACACCGTTTCGAGATCGGCGTCGGTCAGGTCGTAATAGGCCGGTTCGAGTTCGGGAATATTCGGCCGCGGCATGCGCTTGAGCGGATCGAGTTGCGCCCAGCGTGCGCCCATGAAGCGGTGTGCATGGATAAGCCACAGCACATAAATCTGCTTGCGCTCGACACTCAGTTCGCCTTGCGGCACGCCGGCACGCAGCGTGCCCTGACGGGCGCGCTGCGCGAAAGCATGCACCACCGGCGCATGCGCGACGTCGTGCGCATCGCTGCCGGCGAGATCGGGAAGCAATTGCATGCGATCGAAATAATCGCGCCACTCGGGCGAGATCGACTGCGGATTGTCCAGATAGGACTCGTACAGGTCCTCGATGAACGGCGCGTTCCCGCCGAAGAGATAGGAGTTCTCCCGCAATTGCTTCAGCATCTATTCACCTCACTACGCCAAACCGCAGATTCGTGCCCCACAGCGCACAGCGTCAAACCAGCCCCACGCTCGCCGTCATTTCCGCCCCCGATAAAAGCATCCGAGGCAGTCTGCCGCGGGAATCCAGGAGTTATGTGACGTTATATCGCATAACTCGTGGATTCCGATCGCACCGCTAACGCGGCTTGTCGGGGATGACGATCGGCTCCCTTATCTGCACCGCCGTGGTGAAACGCCTTACCGCTTGTCGATCGGTACCACATCCCGCTTCGTCGCGCCGGTATAGAGCTGGCGCGGCCGACCGATTTTCTGATCCGGATCGGCGATCATCTCCATCCACTGTGCCACCCAGCCGACCGTCCGCGCCAGGGCAAAAATGCACGTGAACATGGAAGTCGGAATGCCGAGCGCCCGCTGCACGATGCCGGAATAGAAATCGACGTTGGGATAGAGCTTGCGATCGACGAAATACTGGTCTTCCAGCGCGATCTTCTCGAGTTCCATCGCCAGCTTGAACAACCGATCGTTCTGCAGACCCAGTTCGTTCAGCACCTCGTGACAGGTCTCGCGCATCAGTTTGGCGCGCGGATCGTAATTCTTGTATACGCGATGGCCGAAGCCCATCAGGCGGAAGCCCGAATCCTTGTCCTTGGCTTTCTTGACGTATTCGCCGACGCGCGACACATCACCGATTTCCTCCAGCATCTGCAGGCAGGCTTCGTTCGCCCCGCCGTGCGCCGGACCCCACAGGCAGGCGATGCCGGCGGCGATGCAGGCGAACGGATTGGCGCCCGACGAACCGGCCAGCCGCACCGTCGAGGTGGAGGCGTTCTGCTCGTGATCGGCGTGGAGAATGAAAATGCGATCCAGCGCGCGCACCAGCACGTCGTTGATCTTGTAATCCTCGGTCGGCACCGAGAACATCATGCGCATGAAGTTGGCGGTGTACGACAGGTCGTTGCGCGGATACACGAACGGATGGCCCATCGAATACTTATGCGCCATGGCGGTGATGGTCGGCATCTTCCCGATCAGGCGGAAGGCCGATATTTCGCGGTGCTCCGGAATGCTGATGTCGAGCGAGTCGTGATAGAAGGCGGACAGCGCGCCGACCGTGCCGACCAGCACCGCCATCGGATGCGAGTCGCGGCGGAAGCCGGTGTAGAAGCGCGCCAGTTGCTCATGCACCATGCTGTGCTTGGCCACCTTGCCGACGAAGTGGTCCTTCTGCTCCTGGTTCGGCAGTTCGCCGTAAATCAACAGGTGACACACTTCGAGGAAGTCGCACTGGCGTGCCAGTTGATCGATCGGATAACCGCGATAAAGCAGCACGCCCTGGTCGCCGTCGATGTAGGTGATGCTCGAACGGCAACTCGCTGTCGACAGGAAACCCGGGTCGTAGGTGAACATCCCGGTCTTGCCATACAGGGTGCGGATATCGACCACGTCGGGACCGATGCTGCCACTGAGGACGGGAACTTCGACTGACTGGCCTTCCCCGTATTGGAGCACTGCCTTGCCGTTGGGTTGCATTACTACCTCCTTCTGCTGACTTGGGAACGGACCGGCCGTTCTCTATTTTCAAACCTTGCCGATGGACAGCGCCGCTCCGATCGTTGATGCAAAGAGGAATCCGGAATCTCGACCCCGCTCTGCGGACTTGATGGCGCGGCGCGGTCTCAGCCGGCGCGAATCAGGTCCACCATTTCCTGCAAGCCGGGGTCGCCGCATTCGACGCGCCCCGACAACACATCCCACAAATCATGATCCTCGTAGCCCAGCAGGCGTTGCAGCCGGGCCAGCCCATCCACATCCAGTCGATGCGCGTGCCGGACAAAAAAACGGTCAAGCATCAAATCGTTTTCGAGCAAACCGCGGCGACAGTGCCAGTGCACGCGGCGCAAATCCAGTTCGGTAACCGCCATGTCACACCGAGCGCCGAGTGAGCAGTTCGCGGATCCGGCCGATCGCCTCGGCCGGGTTCAGCCCCTTGGGACAGACATCGGTGCAATTCATAATCGTACGACAGCGAAACAGCCGATACGGGTCCTCCAGATTGTCGAGCCGCTCGTTGAGGGCCTGGTCGCGGCTGTCGACGATGAAGCGATACGCCTGCAACAAGCCGGCCGGACCAACGAATTTATCCGGGTTCCACCAGAAAGACGGACACGAGCTGGTGCAGCACGCGCACAGGATGCATTCGTACAGGCCGTTGAGCCGGTCCCGGTCTTCCGGGCTCTGCAGCCGCTCGCGTTCGGGCAACGGCTCGTCGTTGACCAGATACGGCTTCACCGACTCGTACTGCTGGAAGAACTGCGTCATGTCCACGATCAGATCGCGAATCACCGGCAGTCCGGACAGCGGGCGGATCACCACCGGCTCCTTCACGTCGGCAATCTTGGTGACGCAGGCGAGCTGGTTCTTGCCGTTGATGTTCATCGCGTCCGAGCCGCAAATGCCTTCGCGGCAAGAGCGACGGAATCCCAGACTGTCATCCTGCTCGCGCGCCCTGACCAGAACGTCGAGCAGCATGCGATCCGTCGGCTCAAGCTCGACGTGGAAGTCCTGCATATAGGGCTTCTTGTCCTTGTCCGGATCGTAACGGAAGATCCTTAAATGCATGCTGCCTCCGAGTTCTTCTTAATACACCCGCGCCTTGGGCGGAACTGAATCGGCCGTCAGGGGTTTCAGATTGACCGGTTTGTAAGCCAAACGATCATTTTCCTTATACCAAAGCGTGTGCTGCAGCCAATTGATGTCGTCGCGCTGATGGTAGTCCTCGCGATCGTGCGCGCCACGCGTTTCCTTGCGCGCCTCGGCCGAAACCATCGTGGCACGCGCCACCTCCACCAGGTTGTCCAGCTCCAACGCGGCCACCAGTGCGGTATTGAATACCCTGCTCTTGTCGTGGATTTCGGTTCGCCCGACCCGCTCGCTCAGAACGCGCACCATTTCCACGCCTTCGGTCAGCAGATCGGGAAAACGAAACACGCCGCAGTGGGCCTGCATCGCGCGCCGCAGATCGGCTCGCACCTCGTACACATGCTCGCCGCCGGTCTGCGTCATGATCCGCGCCACCCGCGCACGGCTGAGTTCGCCGGCATCGGCCGGCAGGTCCTTGTGGCCCGGATTGGTGTGGAGAAAACGCATGATGGCGTCGCCCGACGCCTTGCCGAACACCAGCAGATCGGTGAGCGAATTGGTGCCGAGCCGGTTGGCGCCGTGAATCGAGGCGCACGCGCATTCGCCCGCGGCATAAAAACCGGGCACGACGGTATTCGGGCCATCGGCACCCGGCACGACCACTTCGCCGTGGTAGTTGGTCGGAATGCCGCCCATTTGATAATGCGCCGTCGGCACCACCGGAATCGGGTCGCGCACGGGATCGACGTTGGCGAACTGGCGGGCGATTTCGCGTATGCCCGGCAGGCGCTTTTCAATCACTTCCGGGCCGAGATGATCGAGCTTGAGCAGCACATGGTCGCCTCGTGTGCCGCAGCCGCGACCTTCCTTGATCTCGGTCGCCATGGCGCGCGACACCACGTCGCGACTGGCCAGGTCCTTGGCGGTCGGCGCGTAGCGCTCCATGAAACGCTCGCCGTTGCGGTTGAGCAGATAACCGCCTTCGCCACGCACGCCTTCGGTGATGAGTACGCCCGCGCCGGCCACCCCGGTCGGATGGAATTGCCAGAATTCCATGTCCTCGAGTGGAAAACCCGCGCGCGCCGCCATGCCCGGGCCATCGCCGGTATTGATGAATGCGTTGGTGGTCGCGGCGAAAATCCGCCCCGCGCCGCCGGTCGCCAGCAACGTCGCACGCGCGTGGAAAATCGAGATTTCGCCCGTCTCCATTTCCAGCGCCGCCACCCCCAGCACCTGCCCTTCAGCGTCGCGGATCAGATCCAGCGCCATCCATTCAACGAAGAATTGGGTGTGCGCCCGCACATTGCGCTGATACAGCGTATGCAGCATGGCGTGGCCGGTACGGTCCGCAGCGCAACAGGAGCGCTGCACCACCGGGCCGGCGCCGAAATTCTGCATATGGCCGCCGAACGGACGCTGATAGATGGTGCCATTCTCGTTGCGATCGAACGGCATGCCGAAATGCTCGAGTTCGACCACCACTTCGGGCGCCATGCGGCACATGAATTCGATGGCGTCCTGATCGCCCAGCCAGTCCGACCCCTTGATGGTGTCGTACATATGCCATTGCCAGGAATCGGGGCCCATGTTCGACAGCGCCGCGCCGACGCCGCCCTGCGCCGCGACGGTGTGCGAACGGGTCGGAAAGACTTTCGACAGCACGGCGACGCGCAGGCCCGCCTCGGAAAGCTGCAGCGCGGCGCGCAAACCGGCCCCGCCTGCACCGACCACGACCGCGTCGAACTGCCTGGAAACGAGCTTCACCTAGCCTCTCCACATGATCTGAACCGCCCAGATCGCATAGCTGGACAGCGCCACGAT
>DATCWO010000315.1:0-4759 GCA_036566325.1 Burkholderiales bacterium
GAGGATGGAACAATGAATCTTCACCGGCGGCAACGCGAGTTCCTCGGCGATATGCGTGTTCTTGATCGACACCGCTTCGTCCAGCGTCTTGCCCTTGACCCACTCGGTCACGAGCGAGGATGAAGCGATGGCCGAGCCGCAGCCGTAGGTCTTGAACTTCGCATCCTCGATGACACCCTGCGCGTTGACCTTGATCTGCAGCTTCATCACGTCGCCACAGGCCGGTGCGCCGACCATGCCGGTGCCGACCTGCGCATCGCCCTTGGCGAACGAGCCGACGTTGCGCGGGTTTTCATAGTGGTCGATGACTTTGTCGCTGTATGCCATGTCGTATTCCGGATAAGTCGATGATTAATGTGCGGCCCACTGGACCGTATTCAAGTCGATGCCTTCCTGGTGCATCTCCCACAACGGCGAGAGATCGCGCAGCTTGTCGATCTTGCGCTTGAGCAGGTCGATCGCGTAGTCCACTTCGTCCTCGGTGGTGAAGCGGCCGATGGTGAAACGGATCGAGCTGTGCGCCAGTTCGTCGGATCTTCCGAGCGCGCGCAGCACATAGGACGGCTCGAGGCTCGCCGAGGTACAGGCCGAGCCGGACGAAACTGCAATGTCCTTCACCGCCATGATGAGCGACTCGCCTTCGACGAAGTTGAAACTCATGTTGAGGTTGTGCGGCACGCGATGCTCGACATCGCCGTTGACATAGACCTCTTCGATTTCATTCAGACCGGCGAGCAGCTTGTCGCGCAGATGCCGGATGCGTTCGTTTTCAGTAACCATGTCTTCGCGCGCGATGCGATACGCCTCGCCCATGCCGACGATCTGATGCGTGGCCAACGTGCCGGAGCGCATGCCGCGCTCGTGACCCCCACCATGCGTCTGCGCTTCAAGGCGCACCCGCGGCTTGCGCCGCACGTACAGCGCGCCTACGCCCTTGGGGCCGTAGGTCTTGTGCGCCGAAAAGGACATCAGATCGACTTTGAGTTTCTTCAGATCGATCACGACTTTGCCGGTCGCCTGCGCCGAATCGACGTGGAAAATGATGCCGCGCTCGCGACAGATCTCGCCCAACGCTTCGATGGGCTGGATCACGCCGATTTCGTTGTTCACGTACATCACCGACGCGACGATCGTATCCGGGCGCAACGCCGCCTTGAATTTCTCGATATCGACCAAGCCATTCGGCTCGACGTCGAGATAGGTCGCTTCGAAACCCTGACGCTCCAGTTCGCGCACCGTGTCGAGCGTCGCCTTGTGCTCGGTTTTCACCGTGACGATGTGCTTGCCCTTGCTCTTGTAGAAGTTGGCTGCGCCCTTCACCGCCAGGTTGATGGATTCGGTCGCTCCCGAAGTCCAGACGATTTCCTTGGCGTCGGCGTTGACCAGTGCGGCGACCTGCTCGCGCGCCTCTTCAACCGCTTTTTCGGCCGTCCAGCCGTAGGCGTGCGAACGACTCGCCGGATTGCCGAAGTCCTCGGTCAGATAGGGGATCATTTTCGCCGCTACGCGCGGATCGACCGGCGTCGTGGCCGAGTAGTCCAGATAGATTGGAAATTTGATGGGATGCTTATCCATTGTTGGTAACGCGAGTGTCGTTCGTTAAGCGGGCAGCCGGCGCCGTCGCACTATGCCGCCGGTCCTGCAGCACGGCCACATGGCCGGCATCGCGCTGTTTGGTGACCAGGTCGGACAGCTTCACCGACTCCAGATATTCGTACATTTTTTCGTTCAGTTTCGCCCACAGTTCGTGCGTCATGCAGCGACTGTCGTCGTGGCAGTTTTCCTTGCCGCCACACTGCGTCGCATCGAGCGGTTCGTCCACGGCAACAATGACGTCGGCCACCGAAATCTGCTCGGCCGGGCAGGCCAGGTAGTAGCCGCCACCTGGGCCGCGCACGCTTTCCACCAGACTGTGCCGACGAAGCTTACCGAACAGTTGCTCCAGGTAAGACAGCGAAATGCTCTGTCGCTGGCTGATGCCCGCCAGCGTCACAGGCCCGTGCCCGGAATTGAGCGCGAGGTCCAGCATGGCGGTCACGGCAAAGCGACCCTTGGTCGTCAGTCTCATGCGGAAAACTCCAGGACGTCGATGGATTCGATGCAGGTCCGCTCAAATCCAATAGTTGCGCAGAAGTATACTAATCCCGACTAATTTGATCAACTAATGCGGCTACCAACCTATTTATCGACCACTTTTCGCAGTGGACTCGGGTCGAAGCGATCGGCGATTGCCTGCGCATCCTCGTGCGCACGCAGCTGTTCCAGTTCGTGCATCAACGTCTCGACGCGGCGTTCCAGTTCGGCAGTGTGGTCGGTCAGACCGCGGATGGCTTGCGCCACCGGGTCATCGTCCGCTTTCGACAAGCCATAGGCGGAGAAGCCCAGTTTGGCGGCGTGCGCCTCGCGCAGCTGATCGCGCTGGTCTTCGATGATGCGAGCCGGAATGCCGACCGCGGTCGCACCGGGCGGTACATCCTTGACCACCACGGCATTCGAGCCGACCTTGGCGCCGTCGGCGACGAAAATCGGACCGAGAATTTTCGCCCCCGCTCCCACGACCACGCCTTTGCCCAGTGTCGGATGGCGCTTGCCCTTGTTCCAGGACGTGCCACCCAGCGTTACGCCGTGATAGAGCGTGGTGTCGTCGCCGATCTCAGCCGTTTCACCGATCACCACGCCCATGCCGTGATCAATGAACACACGGCGACCGATAACCGCGCCGGGATGAATTTCGATGCCGGTGAACCAGCGGGCGAGATGCGACATCACACGCGCCAGCCAGCGGAACTTGGCGTTCCACAGACGGTGCGCGATGCGATGCGACAGCAGCGCATGAAAACCGGGATAACAGGTCAGCACCTCCCAGGTATTGCGTGCCGCGGGGTCGCGGTCGAACACGCTGGCGATGTCTTCACGAATCCTGGAGAACATGGTGGGTGCCGCAGGTGATGGGGCCGGTATTATCTAAAAACCTAGTTTTTTGATCAACTATTATGACGATGGTTCTGATCCCAGGCCGTCAGGATGCCGCGGAGGATGTTGACCTCCTCTTTTTCCAGCCGGGCGCGGCCGTAAAGGCGGCGCAGACGCTCCATCAACCGCTTCGGATTGGCCGGATCGAGAAACCCGCTGTCGGTCAGGCTGGACTGCAAATGGGCATAAAAGCGTTCGATATCCTCAAACGCGGCCGGCTCGAAGCGCGCATTGTCGATCGTCGGCGCACCCAGCGCAGCCATGCGCACCTCATACGCGAGGACCTGCACCGCGGCGGCGAGATTGAGCGAGGAGTAGCCGGGATGGGCCGGAATATGCGCCAGGCGCTGACACTTCAGCACTTCCTCGTTCGACAAACCGGACATCTCCGTGCCGAACACCAGCGCCGTTTCGTGCTCGGCTGCTTCCGCCACGAGCAACTTGGCGGCGTCCCGCGCATCGGAGGCGATGTGCGACAGGTCGCGCCGGCGGGCGGTGACGGCGATGGCGAGTTGCGTGCCGGTCAGCGCCTCGTCGAGTGAAGCGCACACCTGCGCATTCGCCAGCACGTCGCCCGCGCCGCTCGCCATGGCATCGGCCTGCGGGTCGGGAAAGTGCTTCGGATTGATCAGATAAAGGCGCGTCAGGCCCATTGTCTTCATCGCACGCGCCGCCGCGCCGATATTGCCGGGGTGCGTGGTATGCGACAGCACGACACGCACGCGCGCAAGCGCTTCACTCATTTACGACCTCTCCTGGCATGTCATTCAGCGATATTCCGGTTGCACCACGCGCTTACGCAGACTCGGGGTTGACGGGCACGATAGAATCCCGCCTTTCGCCCATCACGAAACGATTTCATGCACGCGCTCCATCCCATGCTCAATACCGCGGTGAAAGCCGCACGACGCGCCGGCTCGGTCATCAGTCGCGCCGCGCGCGACATCGACGCCGTGACGGTCACCACCAAGCGGCACAATGATTTCGTGACGGAGATCGATAAGGCGGCGGAAGAAGCGGTGATCGAGGTGCTGCGTAAGGCGTACCCCGACCACGCGATCTTAGCAGAGGAGTCCGGCGCCTCCGGTAAATCCGAGTACGAGTGGATCATCGATCCGATCGACGGCACCACCAATTTCATTCACGGTTTTCCGCAATACGCGGTGTCGATCGGCCTGCGTCACAAGGGCATCATCACCCAGGCGGTGATCTTCGATCCGACCCGCAACGAGCTCTACACCGCGACGCGCGGACGCGGGGCTTTTCTGAACGATCAGCGCATTCGCGTATCGAAACGCGCGCACTTGAAAGACGCCTTGATCGGCACCGGCTTTCCGTTCCGCGAAGTCGACAACATCGACGAGTATCTGCGCACGTTTAGGCGCGCCACCTACGAGACTGCCGGTCTGCGCCGCGCCGGCGCGGCCGCGCTCGATCTGGCCTATGTGGCCTGCGGCCGGCTGGACGGTTTCTGGGAAGCCGGACTGGCGCCGTGGGACATGGCGGCCGGCAGTCTGCTGGTGCTGGAAGCAGGCGGCCTGATCGGCGACTACGACGGCGAGGCGGACTACCTGCAAACCGGCGAAGTCGTCTGCGGCAATCCCAAGGTGTTCGCGCAACTGCTGCAACTGGTGCAGAAAGAGCGGCGCGTCAAAGCCCGAAATACATAGATCACACAGAGAACTTCACGAACCGTTTTTCTCTGTGCGCTGTGTGCGCCCCAGAATTTTTTAGAACCCTGGATGCCGGATCAAGTCCGGCATGACGATGGATAGGCCGTCAATCA